>NZ_JASONC010000028.1:0-15705 GCF_030217065.1 Corynebacterium sp. UMB4614 | reverse complement strand
CAACCTCGGCATCCAAAAAGGCTGGATCAAATAACCGCAACACGCCCGGAAAAGACACACTTTTCTTTACTTAACCCCCCGGTGCGCTGACGCGCGCACCGGGGGAAATGAGCCGATGACGGGAATCGAACCCGCGTATTCAGCTTGGGAAGCTGACATTCTACCATTGAATTACATCGGCAAATGTGTCCTGGACACTAGCGATTAAGTATAGGGCACGCGCGGGGGAGCAGCCAAAAGGCCAGGCCGTTAGCGTCGCGTCCGTCGCTGCACGGTGGTCAATGTCGAGTGTCACTCGGTGGCCAATGTCGACTGTCACGCGGTGGCTCAATCCGAGCCCCGCTCAGCGGCATGGGTGGGGTTCGAGGTTGGGTGCTCGGTTAGACTGGGAGACGTGCTTCTTTCAGATCGTGATCTCCGTTCAGAAATCGCCGCCGGTCAGCTCGGCATCGAGCCTTTTGATGCCTCGATGGTGCAGCCCTCCTCTGTGGACGTGCGGCTGGATAGCCTGTTCCGGGTGTTCAATAACTCCCGGTACACCCACATCGACCCGAAGCTGCCGCAGGAGGAGCTCACCACCCTCGTGGAGGTGGAAGGCGAGGAGCCCTTCATCCTGCACCCGGGGGAGTTCGTGCTCGGCGCGACGCTTGAGAAGTTCACGATCCCCAATCACCTGGCCGGCCGCCTGGAGGGCAAGTCCTCGCTGGGGCGCCTGGGGCTGCTGACCCACTCCACCGCGGGCTTCATCGACCCGGGTTTCTCCGGTCACATCACCCTGGAACTGTCCAATACCTCGAACCTGCCGATCGCCCTGTACCCGGGGATGAAGGTCGGTCAGCTGGCGATTTTCAAGCTCTCCAGCCCCGCTGAGAACCCCTATGGTTCGGGTGCGGTGGGCTCGAAGTACCAGGGCCAGCGTGGTCCGACCCCGTCGAAGGCTTATCTGAACTTCCGCAAGTAGCGGCCCCGATCCGGCGTCGCTGACGCGCTGCCCGTCACGCAACCGAATCCGTGCGTATTGTGTGGGGCATGCGGATGACTGTTGTCGGCACCGGCTACTTGGGAGCAACACACGCAGCGTGCATGGCCGAGCTCGGCCATGACGTGCTGGGGGTGGATACCGATCCAGCGAAAGTCGAAAGGCTCAACGCTGGCAAATCCCCGTTCTATGAACCGGGATTAAAGAAACTTTTGAAACGGGGGGTCAGTGCAGGAAAACTGCGCTTCACCACCGACCCGGCGGAAGCCGCCGAGTTCGCGAAGACTCACTTCCTCTGCGTCGGCACCCCGCAACAGGCCGGCGGTGCGGGTGCTGACCTGAGCCAGATCTACGCCGTCGTCGACGCCCTGGCCCCGCTGCTACGCGGCGATCACGTCCTGCTGGGTAAGTCCACCGTCCCCGTCGGAACCACCCCGGTGCTGCAGGAACGGATGGACCGGCTCATCCAGGGCGCGGCGGCGCAGACAGCAGCCAAGAAGGCAGGCAGCAAGAAGGGCTCGAAGGGAAAGAAGAATCCCGCCCCGGCCGCGAGCTGCACCGTCGCGTGGAACCCCGAGTTCCTCCGCGAATCCACCGCAGTGGACGACACCCTGCACCCCGACCGCATCGTCGTCGGGGCGCGGGACGAGGACCGCGAGAAGGTCGAAAAGCTCGTCCGGGAGATCTACGCCGAACCCCTGGCCGAAGGGGCGCTACTGATGATGATGGACCCCGCCACAGCGGAGCTGGTGAAGACGAGCGCGAACTCCTTCCTCGCCACCAAGATCAGCTTCATCAATGCCGTCGCCGATCTCTGCGATGCCTCCGGTGGGGACGTCACGGCGCTCGCCGCTGCCCTGGGAGCTGACCGTCGCATCGGGAAGTCCTTCCTCCACGCTGGTCTCGGATTCGGTGGTGGTTGCCTCCCGAAGGACGTTCGTGCGTTCATGACCACCGCCGAGGAGCTCGGCGCGACCGGGGCCAGCGGTTTGCTGAGCCAGGTGGACGCGATCAACAACTCCCGTCGCGACAAGGTGGAGCACATGGCCCACGAGGTCTTCGGCGGGGACGTCACCGGCCGGAGCATCACCGTGCTGGGTGCAGCCTTTAAACCCCGCAGTGATGATGTGCGCGAGGCACCGGGAGTGGATATCGCGATGCGGCTCTACCAGGCCGGGGCGCACGTGCGCATCTACGACCCGAAGGCGAAGAAGACTGCCCGCCTGGCGGCCCCCGAGCTGCAGCACGCCCCCACGCTGCCCGAGGCTCTGCAGGGCGCGGAGCTGGTGATCGTGGCCACCGAGTGGCCGAAGTTCCGCCGGTTGAAGCCGGCCGAGGCGCTGGCCGCCGTGCAGGTCGGTCCCGCCCCCGGGGCGGGAGTAGCGCCGGGGGAGAAGAAGAAAAAGAAGGCGCCCACCGTCATCGATGGGCGCAATTGCCTGGACCAGCAGGCCTGGGAGGACGCCGGCTGGCGGGTGTTGGCGCTCGGCCGCAGCCGCACGCTCGCCTAGAGCCGCAGCGCGGGGCGGGGCTGTGCTCCGGGGGCTACTGGCGGTAGCTGGCCAGGAAGTTCCCCAGCCGCTCGATGGCGTCCTTGATATCGCGGGCCCACGGCAGCGTGACCATGCGGAAGTGATCCGGGGTCGGCCAGTTGAAGCCCGTGCCCTGCACCAGGTGGATCTTCTCTGCGCGGAGCAGGTCGAACATCAGCTTCTCGTCGTCGTGGATCTCGTGGACGTTCGGGTCCAGCTTCGGGAAGGCGTACAGTGCGCCCATCGGCTTCACGCAGCTCACACCAGGGATTTCGTTGAGCTTCTCCCACGCCATGTTGCGCTGCTCCAGCAGGCGGCCACCTGGCAGCACGAGGTCGTCAATGGACTGGCGGCCGGAGATCGCCACTTGGATGGCGTGCTGGGCCGGAACATTCGGGCACAGTCGCGTCCCGGCGAGCAACGTCAAGCCCTCCAGGAAGCCCTCCGCGTGCCCCTTCGGGCCGGTGATGACCAACCATCCGGAGCGGTAACCAGCGACCCGGTAGGCCTTGGAGAGGCCGTTGAAGGTCAGGCACAGCAGGTCCGGGCACAGGCTCGCGATGTTGATGTGCTCGGCGTCGTCGTAGAGGATCTTGTCGTAGATCTCGTCGGCCAGGATGAGCAGGGAGTGCTCGCGAGCCACGTCCACGATCTGCTGCAGGATCTCCTTGGAGTACACCGCGCCGGTCGGGTTATTCGGGTTGATCACCACGATGGCCTTGGTGCGCTCGGTGACCTTGGAGCGGATGTCCTCGATGGAGGGGTTCCAGTTGTCCTCCTCGTCGCACAGGTAGTGCACCGGTTTACCGCCGGACAGGGACGTCGACGCCGTCCACAGCGGGTAGTCCGGGGACGGGATGAGGACCTCGTCGCCGTCGTCGAGCAGGGCCTGCATCGTCATCGTGATCAGCTCGGACACACCGTTACCCAGGAAGACGTCCTCGACGTCGAACTCCGGGAAGCCCGGGATGACCTCGTAGCGGGCGACGATCGCGCGGCGGGCGGAGATGATGCCCTTGGAGGTGGAGTAACCCTGCGCGTGCGGCAGAGCGGAGATCATGTCGCGCATGATCACATCCGGGGCCTCGAAGCCGAACTCGGCGGGGTTTCCGGTGTTCAGCTTGAGGATCCGGTGGCCGTCGGCGGCCATGCGCTCGGCCTCCGCGTTGACTGGGCCGCGGATCTCGTAGAGAACGTTAGCCAGCTTCGAGGACTGGTTCAGGTGGCGCAATTGGCTGGGGCGTAGGGGCTTACTCATTCTTCAAACCTTGCCAGGGTGGCAAGCGTTTCGCCAGCATTTCGGCTAGTTCCGTCCGCCGTTTCCGGTTTCCGCCCCGCCGTTGTTCCCGCCACCGCGGTGACCGCCGCCGGTGCCGCCGTCGCCGCCCGTGAGTCGGTCGATGACGTCGCCTGGGTTAGGGATGATGCCCTCGTTCCCGCCGTTGTTGCCGGTGCCGGGGTTCGGTTGCGGCTCGGTGTTGCCGTTATTTCCCTGGGCTGGTGGCTTTGGTGTGTTCGAGGAGGGCTTGCGCTTCGAGCTTGGGGCTTTGCTCGTGGTTTCCTTGGAGGGTTCCGGGGTGGTCTCCTCTGGCTCCGGGGCGGGTTCGTAGTAGCCGGGGTCGACATACCCCGGGTCCACGTAGCCACCGTTGGGTGCGCCGGCGTTCGGGTCGCGCTCGTACTTGCTGGTGGTGGTCGCCGCTGGGCGGGACGGGGTGATCGCGCCGGTGGGGGACTCGTTAGCCTCCGCGGTGGTCTTCGCCTTGCCCATGAAGAGGATCCCGAAGGCGATGGCAGCGATCACCGCCACGGTCAGGATGATTGCCATCCAGCCCCAGGTGGGGAGCTTGCCCATGGGGGACTTCATGTCCGAGGCGAGGTTTTCGCGCCAGGGGCGGTCGTCCTCATCCAGTTCCTCGGGGTTCTGGTCGGTGTCCGTGACGTCCTTGTCCGTTGCCTCGGGGGAGTCGCCCGCGACGGGGGAGGCTGCGGTATCGGCGTTCGTGTCCTCGTGGTTGACGGCGGGGCTGTCAGTCTTCGGGTCGGCGTTGACGTCGACGTCGCCCTGCGCGTTGTCCTGAGGGGTGTTTTCCGTGGGGTTGGGCGGTGCCGGGGTGGCGCCGTCGGTCGTGGCCTCGGACATCTCCGCGTCGGTTGCGGGCGTGCTTGACCGTGCGACGTCTCGCTCAGAGTTGCCGGGGGTCGTCATTAGCTCGCCTTCTTACGTGGGGGGAACGGCGGGGGTTAGGACTGAAGTTTATGTTCTTCGATTCAGTGCCGACAATCGTGCAGGTAGGTCGCTTATCGGAGGGCTGGCGAAAAATTCCAAATGTTACTGGTGTTACTCGTGTGACTTCTTTCCTGCTTGATGTAAGATGCGAGAATGCTGAAAAACCTTAAAAATCGCCGTGGGTTCAAGCGTGCCGCCGCCGTGGCTTTCAGCGGGCTGCTGGCGCTGGGCTTGGGCCTGGGGGAACTGCCCACCACACCAAAGGCTGAGGCGCAGCTGCCACCGCTGCCAGCCGTCCCACAGTCTTCCGACTTCCAGCTCCCGCAGGTTCAGCTGCCGAACCTCGGGGACATCCGCCTGCCGAACGGCCAGCGGGTGCAGGACGCCCTCCCGCCGGGCTCCAGCCTGCCGGTCGCGCCAGCACCGGCGCCGAAGGGTCGCCCGAACAACGCGAAGCCAGCGCCGCGCATCGGCAATGGCAAATCCATCAACGTGTACACCAAGTCCACCGGCCGCAACCGCCGGTACATCATGCACGTCCCGACTCACTACAACCCGAGCCGCCCCACCCCGGTGATCTTCGGCTTCGACGGCTGGCGCGATAGCCCGGAGAACTTCCGCCGCTACTCCCGCCTGCACGAGACGGGTGCGGCCCGCGAGGCGATCCGCATTTACCCGGAGTCCATCAACCACGGCTGGGAAGGCGCACCGTACGCCACCGTCCGTGGCGGCGAGGACCTGCGCTTCGTCACCCAGATCATCGACGAGGTTGACCGCACCTACAACGTCGACCGTCGCCGCATCTACGCGACCGGTCACTCCAACGGTGGCGGCATGACCGCCGTCGTCGCGTGCCACCTGCCTCACGTCTTCGCGGGGGTCGCGTCCGTGGGCGGTGCCTACTACAACCCGGTGAACTCCGGCTGCAAGAACCTGCCGATCCCGATCCTCGTGATGCACGGTACCGGCGACACGATGATGCGCTACCACGGCGGCACCCGCCACGGCGGGCGCCCGTACCTGAGCGTCCCGCGCCTGATGAACAGCTACAAGGCCCGCAATGGTTGCGCACCGCAGCCAGCGATCCACAACGTCCCGGGCGGCAAGCGCCACGTCTACCGCTGCGCCCGCGCTGAGACGCAGCTGATCACCAACCCGCAGAACCACACCTGGAACCGCGTTCCGGATGCCAGCCAGGAAGTCTGGAACTTCCTGAAGCGCCAGCGCCTCTAGGTCAGCGACCGGGGGGCGAGCCGGAAGACGCCCGCCTAGGGTGGTGGGCATGACCTTCCGCCTCGACTTCCATCAATCTGCCGAACGCACCGCACCCCTCCTGTTGGGAGGGGTGCTTCGTTCTGGGCAAGTGGCCGTACGCCTCACCGAGGTGGAGGCCTACGTGGGGCGCAATGATCCCGCATCGCACGCCTACAACGGACCCACGCCCCGGTGCGAAACGATGTTCGGCCCACCGCAGCGGCTCTACGTCTACGCCAGCTACGGGATTCACCGCGCCGGGAACCTGGTGTGCCACCCGGAAGGCGAGGCGGGCGGAATCCTGCTGCGCGCTGGTGAGGTGATTGCGGGCAGGGAGCTGGTGCGGCAGCGGCGCGGGGAGAAGCATGCCGAGGAGAACCTGGCCCGCGGCCCCGGAAACCTCGGCCAGGCGTTGGGCTTCGACCTGCACCTCGACGGTTCGCGGGTGATCCAGGTTGACGATGCGCTGGGCGTGGCTGACCCCGAGGAGGGGGTGCTGTACCTGCAGCCGCTGGCGGAGCGGGCGGAGTTTGTCGCTGGGCCGCGTATCGGGATTTCGAAGAATGTGGCCGCCCCGCTGCGCTTCTGGATCCCGGGGGATCGGACGGTCACCTCCCCGCGCGGCCGGCCGCAGCGTTAGTCCAGCGCTTTACCGCTGGGTGGGGCGCTGGGCTGCGAACAAGGTTTCTAGCAGGGGCTGGAGTAGTCCGCGACGCGCTGGAGCTTGCGGGCGTTGCCTTCGCCGCGGTTTTCGGCGGCACACACGCCAGCCAGGTCGTTGCCGTATTTGATGTAGACGGGGTAGACGTAGGCGCCGTCGACGCGGCCACGGAAAGCCGCGCATTGGTCGGGGTAAGTAGCCTCAGCGCCGGGATGGGCCGCGAGGCTCTTGCGGACCAATGGCTTTGGATCCTGGCCCGGGGGCACCACGACGGAATCGACGATCAGCGCGTAGCTACCGTCGCAGGGCGGGTACGGCAGCCAGTCACCGCCCGGCGGGAGGTCGTCCGAGGGCAGCGCGCTGTTGTGCTGGGAGCCGGAGGCGGAATCGTCGCTGGAAGATGACGGAGTGTCATCGCACAGCAGGTGTCCCTGATACATCTTGTTCACCAGCCGCGGCGGCACCTTGTCCTCAACCAGGGTGTCGCGCTCGTAGCACGGGCTGAGGGCTCCGCTAGAGTGGCGGCCATGGTTTTCGTAGGTGCGCCAGGCATCGCCCGTCCAATAGAACAGCTTGGTGTGGTCGGTGCCGGTGTCACCAACGAGGGCCCATGTGCCATCGCAAAAGGAGCTGGTCGGGCGGCGCATTCCGGATCCAGAGATTGCTTCATCGCAGGAGCCCTTGCTCGGGGTGGTGTCCTCTGTGGTGCTGGTCGGTGACTCCGATGTTTCGGTGGTGGGCGTTGCGGTGGCCTCCGTCGATGCAGTGGAGGACGGTGCTTCCTGTGCCGTCGAAGTTTCCTCCGATGAGCTGCGTTGCTTGAGGTACCAGCCACCCCCGCCGACGACCGCGAGGGCGAGGAGCACGATGAGAGTAATGATGACCGGCTTCTTCGAGGAACCTTGTGGTGTTTCAGGGCCGTCGGATCCGCCGGGCGTCGGAGGCGGGTTGGTACCCCAAGAGCTGGTGCCTTGATTGGGGGACGGGCTCGGTTGCTTCCATGGGTTTTCTTCGGCCCAGGGGTTGGAAGGTTCCAATGGTGCTCCTCCATATAGTCATGTGATTACCCGCGGATCACATGTTTCAGGCTTCCTGCTTGCGCCGTAGATATTACATTTTCCGACACTGTGGAGATGGCGAAATGGGAGTTTCGTACCGGGTGTATCCGGCTAGGTCAACCCGAGGAGAGTGGTTGGAAACGGCGGCAGGGGCGTGCAATGTGATGGGGCGCTATTTATCGAAGGGGATTGCTGCGGGGTGCCGTATAAAAAGAACCGCACTTGCTTCGGTAGCAGGTGCGGTTCTTCAGTTCAGAGGCGGTGCCTCTTGGCCCGGCCCTTAGGCGTTAGGAGCGCCTGGGGCGCCCGGTGCGCCCGGGGTGTTGCGGGTCAGCTTGATGACCCCACCCTCGGTGGTCGCGCCACCGGCCGGCTTATCCGCCGCCGGAGTGGCGGGAGCCTCAGCGGCCTTCGGTGCTTCCTCGGCTGGGGTCTCCTCAGCGCCAGCCTCCTCGGCTGGAGCCTCGGCCTGCTCTTCGGCAGGGGCCTGTGGCGCTGCTGGCTCCGCTGGAGCGGCTGGCGCAGCAGCCTGCGGGGCAGCAGCCGGTGCGGCAGGAGCCGCGGGAGCGCCCGGTGCACCCGGAGCGCCCGGGGTGGAGGCAGCGAGCTTAATCACGCCACCCTCTTCGGTTGCGCCCGATGCTGGTGCAGCAGCCTGTGGTGCCTCAGCTGCCGGGGCAGTAGCCTCAGCTGGAGCCTCTGCCTGCTCGCTCTGCTCGGCTGCCGGTGCGGCCGGAGCCTCAGCTGGTTCAGCCGCTGGAGCTGCTGCAGGGGCAGCTGCCGGCGCAGCCGGTGCACCCGGAGCTCCTGGTGCGCCCGGAGTGGTGCTGCCCAGCTTGATAGCGCCGGACTCGGTCTTCTCCGCAGCCGGTGCTGCTGCTGGCTTCTCAGCTGCAGCGGAGCCCTCGCTTGCCGGAGCTGCTGGAGCAGCCGGAGCCGCTGGAGCGGAGGCACCCGGGGCTGCCGGTGCGCCTGGAGCACCCGGAGCGGCAGGAGCCTTTGGCGCAGCTGGGGCGGAAGCGCCCGGAGCCGCCGGAGCACCCGGGGCGCCTGGAGCACCAGGAGCGCCCGGTGCAGCAGGAGCTGCTGGGGCCGACGGGGCACCTGCAGACGGTGCAGCAGGAGCGGCTGGGGCACCTGGAGCTGCCGGAGCACCCGGAGCAGCAGGAGCCTTCGGTGCAGCCGGGGCGGAAGCGCCCGGTGCCGCTGGGGCACCCGGAGCTGCTGGAGCGCCTGCAGACGGCGCCGCCGGAGCACCCGGTGCCGCCGGAGCACCTGGCGCCGCTGGGGCAGCCGGGGCGCCCGCAGCAGGAGCTGCTGGGGCACCTGGTGCGGCCGGAGCAGCAGGAGCACCTGGAGCAGCCGGAGCGCCACCAGGCGCGCCCGGAGCGGCGGCAGCGGCACCTGCGGCGCCAGCTGCTGCGGCACCACCGGCGGCAGCGGCAGCCTCCTTCTTCTTGTCCTCGGCAGCCTTGGCCTCCGCCTTGCGCTTCTTCTCCTCTTCAGCGCGGCGCTTCTCTTCCTCAGCGGCCTTACGCTCGGCCTCCTCGCGGGCCAGCTTCTCCTCGTCGACCCAGCCACGCTCAGGGGCGGCCAGGAACTCAGGGGAGCGTGGTGCCGGCAGCTCGCCGTCGACCAGGATGGACTCGCGGAACATCTGGGCGATGTCCAGAACCTGGGTGCGCTCGCTCTTGTCCTCGATGTCTGCCTGACGGTTGTTCACACCGTCGTTGATCATCGTCTTACAGAACGGGCAACCAATCGCGATGGCGTCCGCGCCGGTGGCCAGCGCCTCGTCCGTGCGGTTCAGGTTGATGCGGGAACCGAGGTCCTCTTCCATCCACATGCGGGCACCACCGGCACCACAGCAGAAGCCGGTGTTGCGGTTGCGTGGCATCTCGGTGAGCTCAGCACCGGAGGCGCCGATCAGCTCACGCGGGGCGTCGAAGACCTTGTTGTGACGGCCCAGGAAGCACGGGTCGTGGTAGGTCACGGTACGGCTGGAGTTCGGCGTGTTCACCGGCTCCAGGTAGCCCTTCTGGACCAGCTTGTTCAGCAGCTGGGTGTGGTGGATGACCTCGTAGTTACCGCCCATCTCCGGGTACTCATTGCGCAGGGAGTTGAAGCAGTGAGCACAGGTAACAACGATCTTGCGCTGCTTCGGCGGCACGCCCTCGAAGGCGTTGTCCAGGATCTCGATGTTCTGCTCAGCCAGCATCTGGAAGAGGAATTCGTTACCGGCGCGGCGGGCGGAGTCACCCGTGCAGCCCTCGTTCTCACCCAGGACGGCGAACTTCACACCAGCGGTGTACAGCAGCTCCGCGACCGCGCGGGTCGTCTTGGTGGCGTTGTCGTCGTAGACACCGGCGCAACCGACCCAGAACAGGTACTCGGTGTCGTCGAAGTTCTCGATGTCCTCGCCGAAGACCGGCACGTCGATGCCGTCGGCCTTTGCCTTCTCGATCCAGTCGGAACGCTGGCTGTTGTTCTGGCCCCAAGGGTTGCCCTTGGTCTCCATGTTCTTGAACAGGCCACCCAGCTCGGTCGGGAACTCGGACTCAGCCAGCACCTTGTAGCGGCGCATGTCGACGATGTGGTCGATGTGCTCGATGTCCACCGGGCACTGCTCGACACAGGCACCACAGTTGGTGCAGGACCACAGGACGTCCGGGTCGATAACACCCATCTCGCCCTCGGCGACCAGCTGCAGCAGCGGCATGTCGGCGTGCGCTTCGGCTGCCGGGTCCACCTCGGTGGCGTCGCCGGTGAACAGGCCGCCACCGGCAGGGGCAGAGGCCTTCTCCAGCAGGTACGGGGCAGAGGAGACCGCGTGGTCACGCAGGTCCATGATGAGCTTCTTCGGGCTCAGCGGCTTCTCCGTGTTCCACGCCGGGCACTGCTCCTGGCAGCGGCCACACTCGGTACAGGAGGTGAAGTCCATCCAGCCCTTCCAGGTGAAGTCCTCGATGGAGCCCGCGCCGATGTTATCCGTGTCCGGATCGGCGTTTTCCATGGTCAGGATGCGACCCTGGGAAGTCATTGGCTTCGCCGCGCCGAGCGCGTTACGGCCGTCGGAGTTGCGCTTCAGGAAGATGTTGAAGAACGCCATGAAGCGGTGCCATGCGACACCCCAGGTGATGTTCTGGCCAACGATGAACAGCCAGACCATGCCGGAGAGCAGCTTGATCAGCGCGAAGATGGAGACCATCAGCGGGGACTCCGGCAGGATCTTCGCGATCTGCATCGTCAGGAAGTCGGTGGCGGCGTGGCCGCCCTCGTAGCTGGCGAAGGTGGCGATCTTGCCGGCCTTCACGAACATCATGCCCAGGCCCTCAAGCAGGACCACGATCTCGACGAAGTACGCGGCCTTGGCGTTGGAGCCGTAGAAGCGGGCCTTGCGCTCCTTATCGCCGATGTTCTGGCGGATGATGATCAGGGCGATGATGCCCAGCGTGGTGCCGATACCCAGGATCTCGTCAACGAAGTGGTAGACGGCCCAGTTGCCGATGATCGGCCAGCCACCCTCCGGGTTGAAAGTCTGAATGTAGGCCTCGAACCAGACCAGTGAGCCCAGGAGGAAGCCCACCATGACGAACCAGTGGGCGATCGCAACCCCAGGCTTCTTGGCCATCTTCGTGTGGCCCAGGATTTCCTTGATCAGGTTGCCGAGGCGGGCGCCGGGGTTATCCGTGCGCTTCAGCGCCGGCTGGCCCAGGCGGATCGTCTTGAAGATCTGCAGGGCACCGCGGATGAAGAAAATCCAGGCTGGGATGGAGAGCAGCGCGCCAATGATCCCCAGGGGGACCGTGACATTCCACGGAATGTCAGTGCTTGTCGCCTGCCCTGCTGCAAGCAGGTACATGGAGTACTCCTTTATAAGCCAGTCTCGGATGAGCTGGATACCTATAATTCCGTTACTTCATGGGTACGTTAGCAGCTTAACCGCAGGTATATACACTTTTTCGGCCTCGCCCCGGGGGCGAAATAAGCAATAGAAATGTTGCTTAAATTGTGTGCTGGCTCACGAATTGGCGCTCTACCACTAGTGATGCGGAACACAGCGCCATCGGGGTCGCGCTTTAGTTCCCCTGCCCCTGTGCGATGCGGATCATCTGACGGCGGTCGCGGCGCCCCTCGCTGGTCCGGTGCAGGTGGTACATGTAGACGGTTCCTTCGACGCGTGTGACCTCCACCGCCACCTCCGCGTTCTTTAGGTCCTTCTCGAGTCGCCGCGCATCCCGCATCGGCTGGCTGTGCCCACCGACGAAGACGTGGAAGGCGGAACCCGCCCACTGGCGCCACTCCTGGCGTTCCATGACGCCGGGGTTGACCTTCGTGTTATTCAGCTGGCCGCCGGCCCAGCGGTGGGAGACCTCCTTTAAGTAGGACGCCACCCTTCCCGTGTGTTCCTGCTGCCAGCCGCTCGCGACGAGGTCGTACCAGGGGTCGACGAGGATGACGTTGGCGGGGCTGGCGTCCGGTAGGAATGCCAGCAGGCTGCCGAGGGCGAGCGCTGCTCCGGAGCCATCGGCGATGACCGTGATGTTCTCCGCCCCGTGTTCCTTCAGGAGATCCTGGTAGGCCCGGCGTACCAACGGCACGGCTTCCCGGGCGGTGTAGTCCGGCAGTCGGCCGGAGAGGGGGATGTCGACGCGTAGGCCTGCGTCCACCAGGTCGGTGACGAAGCGCCAGGCGGCGGTGGGCATGTAGTCGGAGAAGTCGCCGCCCGGAATGTAGAGGACGGCGCGCTTGGCGGTCTGCCGGGGCGTGAGCTCGTCGAGGGCTGGCGCGTTCGGGTCATACTCCTGCGCCTCGGCGGACTGAGAGTCTCCGAAGATCATCTGGGTGATGGAGTAAATGGGAAAGCCTGAGTGCCAGTGCTCGAAGACGGCATAGTGCTGGCGCACCTCGTGGGGTGGATCCGGCACGATGGCAGTCTTCCGGACAATGCCGGTTTGCTTCTTGGCGCGCTGAACGCGCGGGTCCGGAAAGAGTGCGGCGATGTGCATCGACAGGCTCATGGCTGTTTAGCCTAGTCTGCGCTGCGGAAATCGTGGAAGCTGAGCGCATTGCACTCAATTTGGCTTGACCGGGAATGAAATCTCTGGATACTTGGTTACAGAAGTTGAGGCGCTGGCACTCATGCAGGGCCTCCGAGGCTGCCGAAGGGTTCAAAGCAACTCAAAATCGCCGATTTTCGGAGAAATTTAAAATATTTTCCGAACGCCGGGAATAAAACTTGAGTCTAGGACGCTAAGGCTTAGTGAGAGGCTCGCAAGGGCCAGCACATAAAACCCACAACAAAAAGGAGAAAAGACAATGGGACGCGCAGTAGGTATTGACCTGGGAACCACGAACTCTGTGGTGTCGGTGCTCGAGGGCGGCGAGGCAACCGTTATCGCCAACTCCGAGGGCGCACGCACCACGCCTTCCGTCGTAGCCTTCGCTAAGAACGGCGAGGTTCTGGTCGGTCAGTCCGCAAAGAACCAGGCGGTCACCAACGTTGACCGCACCATCAGCTCCGTCAAGCGCCACATCGGCGATGACAGCTGGAACGTCGAAATCGACGACAAGAAGTACACCGCACAGGAGATCTCCGCACGCACGCTGATGAAGCTGAAGCGCGACGCCGAGTCCTACCTGGGCGAGGATGTCACCGACGCGGTCATCACCGTGCCGGCTTACTTCAACGACTCCCAGCGCCAGGCAACCAAGGACGCCGGCCAGATCGCAGGCCTGAACGTCCTGCGCATCGTCAACGAGCCGACCGCCGCAGCGCTGGCATACGGCCTGGAGAAGGGCGACAAGGAACAGACCATCCTGGTCTTCGACCTCGGTGGCGGTACCTTCGACGTCTCCCTCCTGGAGATCGGCGACGGTGTCGTCGAGGTCCGTGCAACCTCCGGTGACAACAAGCTCGGCGGTGACGACTGGGATCAGGCGATCGTCGACTGGTTGGTCGAGAAGTTCAAGTCCGCCAACGGCATCGACCTGACCAAGGACAAGATGGCCCTGCAGCGCCTCCGTGAGGCCGCTGAGAAGGCGAAGATCGAGCTCTCCAGCTCCCAGCAGGCAAGCATCAACCTGCCGTACATCACCGTCGACGGCGACAAGAACCCGCTGTTCCTGGACGAGACGCTGACCCGCACCGAGTTCCAGCGCATCACCCAGGACCTGCTGGACCGCACCAAGAAGCCTTTCCAGGCCGTCCTCAAGGACGCTGACGTCGATATCAACGAGATCGAGCACGTCGTCCTGGTCGGTGGTTCCACCCGCATGCCAGCCGTGACCGACCTGGTCAAGGAGCTGACTGGCGGCAAGGAGCCGAACAAGGGCGTGAACCCGGACGAGGTCGTCGCTGTCGGCGCGGCCCTGCAGGCTGGTGTTCTGCGCGGCGAGGTTAAGGACGTCCTCCTGCTCGACGTCACCCCGCTGTCCCTCGGTATCGAGACCAAGGGTGGCGTGATGACCAAGCTCATCGAGCGCAACACCACCATCCCGACGAAGCGTTCCGAGACCTTCACCACGGCTGAGGACAACCAGCCTTCCGTGCAGATCCAGGTCTTCCAGGGTGAGCGCGAGATGGCGCAGCACAACAAGCTGCTCGGTTCCTTCGAGCTCGGCGGCATCGCTCCGGCACCGCGCGGTGTCCCGCAGATCGAGGTGACCTTCGATATCGACGCCAACGGCATCGTGCACGTCACCGCGAAGGACAAGGGCACCGGCAAGGAGAACACGATCAAGATCCAGGATGGCTCCGGCCTCTCCCAGGACGAGATCGACCAGATGATCAAGGACGCCGAGGCTCACGCTGAAGAGGACAAGAAGCGCCGCGAGGAGCAGGAGGTCCGCAACTCCGCAGAGTCCACCGTCTACCAGACCCGCAAGTTCGTCGAGGACAACAAGGACAAGGTCTCCGAGGACATCCAGAACAAGGTCGAGGAGGCAGCCAAGGCTGTCGACGAGGCCCTGAAGGGTGATGACATCGAGGCCATCAAGGACGCCATGGAGAAGCTCTCCGCGGAGTCCCAGGAGATGGGTAAGGCCATCTACGAGTCCGAGGCAGCCCAGGCCGGCGAGGCAGGCGACGCTGAGGACGCAGGCTCCGAGGATCCGAACGTCGTCGACGCTGAGGTTGTCGACGAGGACGACAGCGAGGATGAGAAGAAGTAATGACGAACGCACACACCTCCGGCGAGATGCCGGATAACCCAGGTGATCCGGCGGTCACTGACCCAGAGGCGGATGCGGCCGTCGACAATGCCGGCGAGGCGCCGGGCGAGTCCCCCGAAGCGGCCGCGAAGGCCCAGGAGGACGCCCAGCGCGACGCCGCCGAGGCAGCAGCCGACGACGCTGCGGCCGACCTGGCCGACGGCGACGACACGGTTGACCCTTCGGTGGACCCGGAGGCGGCGGCTAGCCCGGCTGAGGCCGAGTTGGCAGAGCGCACCGAGGACCTGAAGCGGGTCACCGCCGAGTACGCCAACTACCGTCGCCGCGCTGAGCGCGACCGGGTGGCAGCAGTGGAGGCAGCCAAGGCCAGCCTGGCCACGGACCTCCTGCCGATCCTGGACGACCTGGATCTGGCCGCTGAGCATGGCGACCTGACCGGGCCTCTCAAGGCGATGTCCGACAAGCTGAACACGGTTCTGCGCGGGGCCAAGGTTGAGGTCTTCGGCGCCGAGGGCGATGCCTTCGACCCGGAGCTTCACGAGGCCGTGCAGGACATGTCCTCTGGCGACGAGAAGGCGGTCGGCACCGTGCTCCGCAAGGGCTACCGCATGGGGGAGCGCGTGCTCCGCCACGCGATGGTCGTCATCGCGGATCCGCAGTAGCGGCGCAAAGTAGCGCCGAACCGGGCAGGTCGGCGCACCGGCCAGCGGAGCTGGCTCTGGGGCTTAGTCCCGGGGCGACGGCGGGTTAAGTAGCAAAAAGTGTGTCTGATTTTCAGCCTATCTGCTGGTCAGGCCGCATAAAACGGGCTTAAATAA
>NZ_JASONC010000027.1:0-15767 GCF_030217065.1 Corynebacterium sp. UMB4614 | reverse complement strand
GCGGTAGGTGTGCACGTGCTCCGGCGCGCGCTCCAGCTCCGCGAACGGTGCCAGCGCGGTGCGCGCCTCCTGCGCCTTCGGGTGGTCGATCTCGAGCAGCACGGTCTTATCCGACTGCACGATCAAGGGGCCGTCGCCGATGGGCAAAGCCGTTGTCCTTTCCTTGGAAGACGTGTGACCCGGCGGTGCGGAAAACGGTCGCGCCGGGGCAGAAACACTTGTATTCCGGGTCTGCTGCTTGAGCCGACCCGAAAAGCGTCAAAACTTCAGGCTAGCGCGAAGGGACGGAGACTGCGATCACTCGGTGCGGGTGCACCGTGAAGGTCTCGCCATCCGGCTCGGTCACTGCGGTGATCTGCGAGGCAGTGACCATCACCACCGAGATCCACGCGCTCACCGTAGAACCATCCGCCTCTGCGTAGCTCAGGCGCACCTGGTGGCCCGCGGCATAGGCCTGACGCAGCGCGGACAGCGCGGCGCGGGGCTCGGTCAGCGTGACTTCGTCGCCCTCGTGGGCCTCGCTCTCGACGCTCGCGGCCCGTCGGTAGCTTTCGATCTCGGCTGCGATGGCCTCCCGCAGCTGCGAGTCGGAATGCCGGCCTGACCTTCCTTGCAGGCGGTGCGGCACGGAGCTGCGGCCGCTGGCCGAGGCATCCTCCGGGGTGCTGCCCGAGAGCTCAAGGCCTCGCTCGGCATCCTCGATGAGGTACCGGATGGACTGCGGCACCGCCGGCAGCCCGCCCGGGGTCATGGTTGAGAGGAACTCTGAGACCTCCTCGCTGCGATGCCCGGTACGGAATGCGGACTGCAGGCTCGCCTTCGTGATCCGCCAGACCGAGGCGATGCCGGAGGATTCCTGCACTGCCATGGCTCGCAGCATCGCCGCGTCTGCCGGAGCCAGCAGGCCCGGGGCCATGACGGTGTGATCGCCCTGGATGATGAGGTACTTGACAGGGGAAGGCAGCAGCTCGTCCAGGCTTGCTGCCAGCGCGACGACGGGGTCGTCGTCATCGTTGTCATCCTCCGCCGCGCTGACGTCATCTGGGGCGTGGGCAGCCGCGGCTGCGGATCGGGCGGCACGAGCCTCAGCGGCCTCGCGGGCTAGCTTCAAAGCCGACAGCGCTGCCGTGGGTTCTCCCAACGCGGTGAGCCCCAGGTCCACCGACTCCGCGACGATCGCCTCCAGCCCCTCCGCGGTCGTGCCCCAGGCCTGGAAAGGCTGCACACGCCACAGCTGATCAGCGAGTTGCGCGGTGGTTGTCGTCGCGCCCGTTGGCGTCCTAAAAAGGAAGGGAAACAACTGGCGGAGGTGAGCCGCATTCGGGTCCAGCAACTCCTCCTGGAAGGCGCGGACATCCAGCGCCTCAGCATGCCAGGGGGCGTAGGGGCTAGCGTGCCAACCGAGCAGCAGCATCGCCCACTGGGTAGCTAGGGAGGCTTCAAGGAAGTCCATGGCTGGCTCGGTCGGAGCCCAGACTGGGCCGTCTCCGGCGGGTGGGTGTGCAAAACCAAGGTCCACCAGGCCTGCCTCGTAAGCCAGCGTGAGGCGGCGGGCCACCTCATCGGAGTCGGTGCCCCAGCGGCGAGCGATGCGGTTCATTTCACGGACCCCAATGCCGCCGGACATCAGCGGCTGAATGGGCTCGGACCCCAGTTCCTCCAGTAGTTCGGTTAAGTCCTGAATCGTCTGGGTGACATTCGCGACCGCCGTGGCCGAGGCCTGACTATTCGGGTCGGTGGTCGAAGGCTCGGACGCCGAATCCTCGACAGCTGCCGGGTCATGGGGGCCGGCCTCGCCGGTCGAACGGTTGACAGGGCGCGCCGGGCGGAAGTCTCCGCCGGGTTCGGCGATCAGGGTGCCCCGTAGGTACTGGGCGACTCGGCCGCTTAACCGGGCGGTGTTCTCATCGATTTGGTCCAAGATCCCGGTGCGCACCAAGGTGGGCAGTGGCTGGTCGGGGTCTGCGCCCGGCCGCAGGGATTCGGAATGGCCCACCCCGCCCGCGTTGTTGAGGGTGCTGAGCAGGCGACGCTGGCGGTCGGGGAGGGCCTCCACCGTGTCGGGTAGCTCCGCCGTGGGGATGGGGCAGCGGTTGCAGTCAGCAAGCCGCCACAGTTCCCGGACCGAGGGGTGGAACATGGTAGTGAGGGGTCCGGGTAGTTTGAGTAGAAGTTCGTCCAGGTGCTCGGAATCGGACGGGTGCTCCGAGTCGAGGGATAGCGACCACCGGGGGCCGTAGATCAGGCCCCATGACGCGCAGGAGCGCATGGCTGCCAGCAGATCCGCCTGGCTGGGGCGGCGCTCGGCCGGCGTTCCAGCGATGTCCAGTAGTTCTGTGGCGGTCGCAATGATGTCGCTGGCGCTGATCCAGTCGTGAGTTGCGTCTAGTTCGAAGCCGGCGTGCAGTACCAGCAGCTCGATGGCGGAGAGGAAGCGAATGCTGGCGCTGTCGAGCAGCGTGTCGTCCAACGCGCCCGCCGCACCAGCCAGCGTGTCGGAACCTGCGTAATAGGACGCCCCGCGGGCGGTGGATCCAAGCTCGGAGAGGGGAGTGGGGGCGAGCAGGTCAATCGCCCCGCGGCTGTGGAGCCTGCCCAGGAGCCCGGCTAGCGACGCGTAATCCTGCCCCAGCAGCCATGCGGGATAGCTGAGGGGAGGGTTCGATGCATCGTCACGGGGAGAGTCGGGGGCAGTCATAGGCAAACCATTCTAATGGACTGGCCCCGCCTGCGTCCGTCGGCAGCGAAGCGCGGGCTTTCCCAAACGGGTGGACCGGTCAGCTGTTTTTCGCCTCCTATGGTGCGATTTTCGGTGTGATGTGAGAAACTCAAACTATGGCGAACGTTGAAAAGAAAAAAGGCTATGTAGACCCGGCGTGGCCGACTGATATTCCAGAGGGTCAGCACGCTGTCACCGAGCTGGTGGCGTTCTCGGCAGGCGCTCTTTCCCCTTACGGCGAGATCGAGTGGCCGGTGGACTCCTCCACTCTCCCGTACGTCCACCCAGACACGGTGATCAACCGCTAATAGCGTTTTCACGCCGTGGGGTTCAAGCTCCCCACGGCGGATTTCGCGTTTCTAACCGCCAGCGTTAAGCGATAGCTGCCACGGGCAGGAGCGGCTAGCAATTACAACAGCCCCGGTCGGCGAGTTTTCCTCGCTAGCCGGGGCTGTGTGCTGTTCGGACTGAAGCGTTGAGCTTAGAGGCCGAACTGGTTCAGGATCTGCTGTGCCTGAGCAACGCGGGCGTTGTGCGCGTTGAGGTGGTTGTTGAGGTTCACGCGGTGAGCCTTGTAGAACTCCTCGACCGGTGCCGGGACTGCCAGGCCTGCAGCCTCGAAGCGCTCGACGATCTGCTGGTAGACCTTATCGATCGCCAGGACGTCCTTCTGCTGGGCGAGCTGGGAAACAGCCTTCTTGGCCGTAGCCTGCGGTGCAGCCTTCTTCGCAGGCACGTCGCGCTGGGTCGGGGCAGAGTTCAGGCCCAGCTGTGCGGAGCAGGACGGCCATGCGCCCCAGCCCTGGCCTGCCAGGACCTTCTCGGCGACGGCGATCTGCTGCTCACGGCTTGCCTGGTATGCGTACGGTGCGTACTTCTGGCCACCGTATGCGTTCCAGGTGGACGGGGAGAACTGCAGGCCACCGTGGTAGCCGTTGCCGGTGTTGATCTGCCAGTTGCCGCCGGCCTCACACTGAGCCAGGCGGTCCCAGTCAGAGTCCGGTGCAGCGGAGGCTGCCGGTGCGAAAGCGGCGGCACCTGCGGAGAGTGCGGCACCTGCGACGGCGATGCGGCCGACGGTGGAGATGGAGTTGCGCTTCGAGTGGCGTCCCATTTTTTCTTGAGTTTCCCTTCCGGTGGCCGGTGCTGTGACCGGCCGAAAACCGTTCGTTTCGTGTTCTCTTGCTTCAATGGTGCGCCGTGCTGATGTGCGCGACGCTGTGAGCGTTCTGCTCTGTGCTGAGAACACACGCTAGCCGTTTATAACGAAATAGTCACGTTCTTCGGGAAGAAAACCCGCCGCGCGTTCGGTGGGAGGCCCTTATAAAAGGCATTTGACCTGGCCGTTAATGAAAAATAACGAATCGTAATTTTTTCCGGGATTGTGACGTATTTCACCGATCGGGGCGGGGTTTCGGCGCATTGATGTGCCACGCAGTGGCCTGCGTCATGGATTGTGCACTCGCTGGGGCGGCCTGCTAATTTCAGCTTCTTCAGTAGCCCAGGGGTGCGCGCCGAAGCGGGTATCCTGGAGGTTAACACTGGGCGGGATCGCACATTCACCGTGCGGACGTTGCTTGCGGCATCCGCCCCACGGCGCGTGAAGCCTCGCGGGAAAGACCGCACAGCGCGCCAAGGTAAGGAAGAGAAGAAAGGTGAGGCAACATGCCAGTCGGTAAAGTTCGTTGGTTCGACGCCGACAAGGGCTTCGGCTTTGTATCCAATCCTGGTGAGGAGGACGTCTACGTCGGCCGCCAGGTTCTGCCCGAGGGGGTCACGGAACTCGTCCCAGGTCAGCGCGTGGAATATGAGTTTGTGGCTGCCCGTCGCGGACCACAGGCGCTTAGCTTGACCATTCTGGACGCCGGTCCCCGCCGCGCCCAGCACCGCTTTAAGCCAGAGCAGCTGGCTGGCATGGTGCAGGACACCATCAACCTGTTGGACTCCGAGGTTGTTCCGGTCCTGCAGGCGGGGCGCCGACCGGATCGCCGTGACTCTCGCCAGATCGTCGAGATTCTTCGCACTATCGCGCGCGAGCTCGATTCCTAACCCCCGTTAGCCCCTAATAACACCCTTGCGCCCCGGCAATGCCGGGGCGTTCCTTTTGCTCTGGCTGTTATTTTCCGGCCGGGGAGATGGCCCATACCGTGGCCACGGGGGTCTCCTCGCCGTCAGCGTCGCGACCGACGAGCAGGGAGTGGATTTCCACCACGGTGAGCTCGGGGTTGGATCCGTCGGACTTCTTCTTCTCCGACTTCAGCCGCACCGTGGTCTCGGTCGTCTCGTTGGCCTTGTGGTACTGCTCGTCGTTCGCGCCCGGGTCGTCGAAGATGCTGAGCATTGCCCAGTCGTGGTCGTAGACATCCTCCGGGATGCGGAGGGTGATCTCCTCCTGGCCCTTGAAGTCCAGCTCGAAGGGCTTTCCTGGCTCGCAATCGGGGTCGTCGATCTCGCAGGCCGAATACGGTGGGATTTCTACCTCTTCGTCCCCGACGACGGCGACGACGCGCTGGTTTTCCGGCAGGGTTCCCTCGCGGTTGTTCTGCCACCAGTTCACCGCTAGTACGGCGCCGACGATCACCACGACGAGCGCGAGAATGCTCAGCATGGTGATCAGCTGCTTGCGCTGCTCTGCTTTGCGGCGCTGCTTCGCGCTGGGGCGGGAGCGCTGCGGTGCGCCCTCCGCCGGGGTCGGCTTGCTTGCGTTGGCTCGCTTGAGGAACTGCTCGGTGTCCTCGGGACGCGGTTGAGAGTTAGAAGAGTTCACGGCTACTCATGCTAACTTGCGCCGACGCAAAGTCGCAGTGGCTGCCCCTGCCGGGCGCACCCCCGCAGCGTGCGATCGGAGAATACCTTGAGGAGGGGAGTGGCGGCCCGTAGCTCCTACGCGGGCTCGAAGGTGACCTCGTACATCGTGTCCCACAGCTTCCCGGTCAGGTAGAAGCGGTCGGTTCCCGGCACGTGGGCGATGCCGTTGAGGACGTCGACCCCGGCCTGCCGAGCGGTGGGCACCAGCCCCGTCATGTCCACGACCCCGGTGACCTCCCCGGTGGCGGGGTCGATGCGGTAGATCTCGTCGCTTTGCCACACATTGGCCCAGACCTCGTCACCCCGGCAGTCGAGCTCGTTGAGCATGGTGGTGGGCTCGCCGCCGCGCGTGACATCCACGCTGCCCGTGGCGGCGAAACTCTCCGGATCGCGGAAGGTCAGCGTGCCGGAGCCGTCACTCATCACCAGCTGCTCCCCGGTGGAGCAGATTCCCCAGCCCTCGCCCTCGTAGCGGACTTGGTCCAGTTCCTTTAGGGTGTCGGCGTCCCGCCGGAATGCGGTGTTTTCCTTCCAGGTCAGTTGCCAGACGGTGGCGTGGCCGTCCTTATCGACGTGGCGGGTGACCCCTTCGCCGAAGTAGCGGCGGTCGAGGTCGTGGCTATCGGACTGCTCACCGTCGATGGTGCTGTGGTAAATCCGGGATTCGCCGTTGCGGCCCGTCCCCACCAGGAGTTTTCCTTCGTCCACGACCTCCACGCCCTGGGTGAAGCTGGTGGCGTCCCACGGGTGCTCGGCGATCACGGTGGCCTTGAGCTGCTCTGGCTGGCGGGCATCTTCCGCTGCCGTGGCGGGCCCGGCGGCCTGGGTGGCCTCGTCGTCGGCGGAGCCGCAGCCGGTCAGCAGGCCAGCGGCGAGTACCGCACCGATCATCAGCCGGACAGGCCGGCGCGCAGAACGGGCAAAAGCTGCAATGGTCATGGCCTCCATTGTGCCCCAGGCGCTCGGCTGTGCCCCGCTCGGTGGCGTGCAGGGCATAATGGGGGAGATGACTAAGCACAAGAAACAGCGCGACCAGCTGCTCTTCAGCGCCGAGGCCCGTGAGATTGCCCGGGAGGTAATCACCGAGGCAGCCGAGGGGGAGGTGGGCGAGCACCTCGGGGTGAAGGTTCCGCCGCGCCAGGGGCAGGACTCCGGGCACGTGGCCATTCACCGCTTCGCGAGCCTCACCCCCGGATATAAGGACTGGGAATGGATCGCAGTGCTCGCCGCGGTGCCGGGCAGCCAGGAGATCACCGTCAACGAGGTCGCCCTCCAAGCAGGGGCGAAGGCCGAACTCGCGCCCGAGTGGGTTCCCTACGAAGATCGCGTGCGCCCGGGGGACCTGGGCCCCGGCGACACCCTCCCGCCACGGGAAGACGACGAGCGCCTGGCGTCCTGGGACGAGCTGGCGAAGGACCGGCGCGCTGAACTGGAGAACTTCCCCCGCAACCAGAAGGCACCACAGGCGCTGAGCGCGAAGGGACTGGCCGACACCCTGCAGCGGTGGCGGAAGGGCAACTTCGGCCCGAACTCTGAGTTCGCGGAGAAGGCGGCGATGAGCTGCAAGACCTGCGCTTTCTACCTGCCGATCAATAACCCCGATACCCAGTTCGGCATGTGCACTAATGAGTATTCCGCCGATGGGCGCGTAGTGCACGCGACCTACGGCTGCGGCGCGCATTCGGAGACGAAGGAGGAGTTCGACTCCACCGGTGGCCGCGAGTACGGCGCCTTCGACGACGGGATCTAAAGCCACCACGGTCGGCGCAGCGTCTGGCGCGGTTGTTGCCGCATCCCCGGCCACCCGTAGGTAGGGCTCCGCGCAAGTTCTGACCGCAGCCCCGCGACCAGCCCCGGCCACCCCCGAGCCAACGAGGCTGTTGGTTGCAGAATCTTGGGCCGAAGTGAGAATCTCTTAGGCGAAATAACACTGCGTCCGAAGGGATTGTGCACGTCCATGTCCACCTCCGCCGCCTCACCAGATTCGGCTCCATCGCAACAGCCCGCCCGTAGCGGGTTGGATCGCTTCTTCCACATCACGGAGCGTGGCTCCACCATCCCCGACGAGATTCGCGGTGGCGTGGTCACGTTTTTCGCGATGGCCTACATCATCATTCTGAACCCGCTGATCCTGGGAACGGGCGCGGACGTCAACGGCGACGTCCTCGGCACCTCCCGCGTCGCCGCGGTGACGGCCTTCGCTGCCGGCGTGATGACCATTGCTTTTGGTGTCATTGCCAAGTACCCGTTCGGTATCGCCGCCGGCCTGGGCATCAACACCCTGGTCGCGGTGACTTTCGTTGCTACCGAGGGGCTGACCTGGCCAGAGGCCATGGGCCTGGTGGTCATCGACGGCATCATCATCGTCCTCCTGGCCGTCACGGGCTTCCGCGAGGCGGTCTTCAACTCGATCCCGGCCAGCCTGAAGGCTGCGATCGGCGTGGGTATCGGCCTGTTCATCGCCATGATCGGCCTGGTGGACTCCGGCTTCGTCCGACGCGTCCCGGATGCCGCTGGCACCACTGTCCCGGTCGGCCTGGGCATCAACGGCTCGATCGCTACCTGGCCGACCCTCGTCTTCGTCCTCGGTTTGCTGATCTGTGGCGGGCTCGTGGTCCGCAAGGTCCGTGGTGGCCTGTTCATTGGCATCGTCATCAACACCATCATTGCGGTCGTCATCGAGGCACTCGCACCGTCGGGCGCGTCTTTCGAGAACGGTGAGCCGAACCCGAAGGGCTGGTCCCTGTCCGTGCCTACCCTGCCGGATTCTGTGGGCGGCCTGCCGGACCTCTCCCTGCTGGGTGCGGTCGACCTGCTTGGTGCTTTCTCCCGCGTGGGCGTGCTCGCAGCCTCCCTGCTGGTGTTCACCCTGGTGCTCGCGAACTTCTTCGACGCCATGGGCACCATGACCGCGCTCGGTAAGCAGGCCAATCTCATGGATGATGAGGACCGCCTGCCGAACCTGAAGACCGCCCTGGTCGTCGAGGGCGCGGGTGCGGTCGTCGGTGGCGCGGCATCTGCCTCCTCCAACACTGTCTTCGTGGACTCCGCCTCCGGTATCGCTGACGGTGCCCGCACCGGCCTGGCGAACGTCGTCACCGGCCTGCTGTTCCTCGCCGCGATGTTCCTCACCCCGCTGTACGAGATCGTCCCGATCGAGGCCGCGGCACCCGTTCTGGTGATCGTTGGTGCGATGATGATGTCGCAGGTCAAGGACATCAACTTCAGCGACTTCTCCATCGCACTGCCGGCGTTCCTGACGATCGTCGTCATGCCGTTTACCTACTCCATCGCCAACGGCATCGGCGTGGGCTTCGTGACCTACGTGGTGATGTCCGTGCTCGCGGGCCGCGCGAAGAAGGTCCACCCGCTGCTGTACGTCGTGGCTGCACTGTTCGTCGTGTACTTCGCTGTGGACCCGATCCTGGGGGCGATTAACTAGTGCATCTGGCCCCGATCGCCATCACCGACCCGGCAGACCCGCGGCTAGACGATTTCCGGGACCTCAATTCCTCGGATTCCCGGCCCGACCTGCCGGGCGGCAAGGGGCTGGTCATCGTGGAGGGCTCGCTGGTCGTGCCACGACTGTTGTCCTCGGGGTACCCGGTGCGGTCGGTGGTCGGTTTCGAGGGCAAGCTCTCCGTTCTTCAGGACGTCACCTGCTCGGCCGCCCAGCCGGCCGGCGGACCAGTGGTCTACCAGGTCTCCCGCGAGGTGCTGCGGGAGGTTGCGGGCTTCGACATGCACCGCGGACTCGTAGCCGCGGCGGACCGCATCCCGGAACGCACGGTTCCGGAGGTCCTGGCGGATATTCCCGCTGGGCCGAGCGTGATCGCCATCCTGGAGGGCGTGGGGGACCACGAGAATATTGGTGCGCTCTTCCGCAACGCCGCGGGCCTGGGGGTCGATGCGGTGCTTTTTGGTGCGGCAACGGCTGACCCGCTGTATCGTCGCGCGGTACGCGTGAGCATGGGGCACGTGTTGCGCGTGCCGTGGGCGCGTTTTTCGGGCAAGACGACGAACTGGCAGCACGGCCTGGACGCGGTCCGGGAGGCAGGCTTTCAGATCATCGCGATGACCCCGGACACGGAGCTGAGTTTGGCGGACGCGGTGCTCGCGGTGCGTCGCGAGCAGGGGGAGGGGGCGCGCATCGCGATCATGGTTGGTGCCGAAGGTCCGGGTTTGACGGAGCACGCGATGCGCGCGGCCGATATGCGGGCGAAAATTCCGATGATGCCGGGGACGGACTCGCTGAACGTGGCGACGGCCGCCGCCATCGGCTTCTACGCCAGCCGCTACTAGGGGGACGGCGGCGGTGACTGGGGCAGGCCGACGCGTGCGTTAGTTCCGCCCGCTATTGCGCGCCAGGCGCTGGGCCTCGTCGCGGAGCTTGCGGCCCATGTTCTTGATCCCGTAGCGGCCGCCCCAGGCCTGCTTGGCGCCGCGCACGGCGAGCCTACCGGTGGCGGCGGCGACGTCCTTCGCGAGCTCGGCTGCTGGCTTGACCTCAGTGTTCGATGTGCCACCCGGGGTGTAGTCGTCGTAGCTGGCGCCGTCGTCTGTGCCGGACAGTCCGGAGTCCTCGGCGGACTGCGAACGCGCTCCGCTAAGGCGGGCAGGATCGGTGGCCCGCGACTTCGTCTCTGGCCGACCGTCGGTAGCGAAGGCGCTGATGTGGATGCTGGGGCCCGAGCCGTCGGTGCGGAACCCCAGCCACTCCTCGGCGGCGGCCGCGGCGATCTCGTGGGGGATAAACGGCAGCTGGATGCCTGTGGCCTCGGCGTTGCCCTCCCAGAAGGGCATCTCGAAGGGCATCGGAAGGCCCACGTCCTCCAGGATGTTCTCCCGGGTGGCGCTGAACGCCCGTTTGAGGGTGCCGCCGGACCAGTGGGCGAATCCGCCCAGACCAGCGTAGGTCTGGGAGTCCTCGGATTCGCCGGCGTCCTCGGGCACGTAGGCCGTGGCATACACGTCCGCGGCAGCGACGAGGTTGCGGTAGCTCTCCGGGATCTCGGAGAGGCGCAGTAGGCCCGGCATGATCGTCTGCACGACCGAGACCTCGGGGAACGCGCCGATGTAGAACTCATGGACATCGGGTGAGGTGCTGCGCGTCATGTCGAAGTCCCCGATGTGCGTCAGCGGCCAGGCCGGGTTGACCTGGGCGAGGTACTTGCGCGCGAAGCCACGGTCGGGGGCGGGTTCGGCGTCCAACACGCTGCGGGGATCCGCCGCGTTAACGAACCACAAGGTGACCAGCGTGTGCGGCTGGGTGATGACGACACCCTGGTTGGGGTTCGCGGTCTCTTCGGCCATGGCTTAACCCTATCGACGGTGTGCTTTAGCGCTTCTTCTTCGGATTGGTGCGTACGCCCAGCAGGACGTCCTCCCAGTGCGGGGTAACGGCCTTGCGGCGGCGCTTCTTGCCCTGCTCCTCGGTCGGATGCAGGAGGAAATCCTCGCCCTGCTCGGCGCCCGATTCAGCGGCCTCGCCGCTGGCCGGTGCATTGCCTTGCTCCGGTGCACGCTGATCCTCGCGGCGCTCGGGGGTCGTGCCTCCCTGGGTGTTGGCGAACAGGTCGTGGGCGCCAGCGGCCGGGTGACCACCACCGCTCTCCGCATTGTCCACCGGGTGCAGCGGGGTCACGCTGCGCACCGGCTGGGAGAAACGAGGATCCACGAGGTCGCGTGCCACGGAATCCAGCGGGTGGACCAGGTTGTGACCACCGGTGGCGGAGGGCTCGAAGAGGAACTCAGCGGAGTGCGTGTTGGTCTGGCCAGCCGCGGCCTTCGCCCAGCTGACGGTCACGACCCACTGTCGGGACTGATCCTGGTGAGCATCCCACTGGGTATCAGCGACGTTCTCTTCGCGCGCGGCGAAGGCGGTGGCCAGCGCCTCCCACAGCGTGTGTTCAGATGTGCCCTCGCTCGTGGCTGGGCGGGCCGAGCGGGCCAGCTCCGCGATGCGGGAGCGTTCCTGCAGGATGGGCCACGCATAGGGCTCGATGCGGGACTCGTCCGTATCCGCTTCCTCGGCGAGTTCCGCGATGCTGGCGCCGTGGCGAACCCGGTCCTGGATCACGCGGGGGCTCAGTGCGATGCGGGTGCGGTGCGGTCGCCCGCTGCCCGCCTTGGTTCCGAAGCCCTTGCGGACGCGCTCCTCGTCTGCGGACTCCTGTTCGGTTTGGCGGGCACGCTCGCGCTCGGCACGGGCCCGGGACTCGTTTTCCCGCAGCTCGGAGAAAGCGGCGGCCAGCCCGTCACCAGAGGTGCCGGAACCGGCGTCGTCCTCCGAAACATCCCGCGCTTCGGCATCCGGAGCCTCGGTGTCTGCCGCCGGAACCCCGGCCGCGTCCGCAGCCTGCTCGGAGCCGTGCTCGGAGCCCGACTTGCTGCCCTCGGCCGCGCCCAGCAGCTCGCGGAGTTCGTCGGTGACCGCGAGGAAGAACTCTTCGGCAGGTTCAGCCCCCGCCGGTGCCTCGGCGGGTACGAAAACCAGCGACTGAGCATCGCTGTCAGTCGTTACCAGTTTCAGTTCCCTCATTGGGGCCTCCTCACGCCTAAAAATCACTCTTAACAACTTTAACGAAGATTGCCTGCCGGTGTGTCGCAGTCACAGTGCTTGTTGGGTAACGAATCCCAGGCAGGTACGTCGGCGCCGGCCGGGCCCGGGTGATTCTCGGGCGCGCGGCCGGCGCAGGGGAGGGGCTAGAAACCAGCCCCGCTGGATCAGTTACTTCGCGGCGTGGCCGTTATCGAGGATCCAGTCGATCGCGGCGGTCAGCTTCTTGACATCCTCCGGGTCGATGGCCGGGAACATGCCGATGCGCAGCTGGTTGCGGCCCAGCTTGCGGTACGGCTCGGTGTCCAGGATGCCGTTGGCGCGCAGGATCTTGGCGATCTGCGCGGCGTCGATGGACTCGTCGAAGTCGATGGTGCCCACGACCAGGGAGCGGGCGGATGCCGGGGTGACGAACGGGTTGGCGCCGTCGCGGCCCTCAGCCCAGGAGTACAGGTGGCTGGAGGACTCGGTAGTGCGCTTGACCATGCCGTCCAGGCCGCCGTTCTCATTCATCCACTGCACCTGGTTGTCGAGCATCACCAGGGTGCCGACGGCCGGGGTGTTGTAGGTCTGGTTCTTACGGGAGTTATCGACGGCGGTCTTCAGGTCCAGGAAGGCCGGGATGTAGCGGTCGGTTGCGGCGATCTCCTCGACGCGCTCGATCGCGGCAGGGGAGAAGGCGGCGAGCCACAGGCCACCGTCGGAGGCGAAGCACTTCTGCGGGGAGAAGTAGTAGGCATCCGTCTGGGCGATGTCCACCGGAAGACCACCAGCGCCGGAGGTGGCGTCGATCAGGACGAGCGCATCGCCAGCCGGGCGGGTGACGTCCACCATCGCACCGGTGGAGGTCTCGTTGTGGGCCCATGCGACGACGTCGGCGTCCGCGTTATCCAGCTGGGACGGGGACGGTGCGGTGCCTGGCTCCGCCTCGACGATCTCCGGGGCGTCGAGCCATGGCGCCTTCTTGGAGACGGTGGCGAACTTGCCGGAGAACTCGCCGTAAGTGAGGTGGGCGGACTTGTTGCGGATCAGGCCGAAGCTGGCGGCGTCCCAGAATGCGGTTGCGCCACCGAGGGAGAGGACGATCTCGTGGCCCTCAGGGAGGCTGAACAGTTCGCTCAGGCCCTCGCGGACGCTGCCGACGACGTCCTTGACCCCAGCCTGGCGGTGGGAGGTGCCCATGATGGCTGCGCTATCGGAGATGGCCTGCAGCTGAGCTGGGCGAACCTTGGACGGGCCGCAGCCGAAGCGGCCGTCGCCGGGGATGAGTTCCTGGGGCAGAGTTGGCAGTTCGTTGTTTGGGGTTGCCATAGATTCGGACCTTCCTTGCTGTCCTAACTGTCCTCACTGCGTGGCCGCGTGAGGCGGTGGGCTTTGTGGTTCAGTTCTCATTTTAGCGGGCGGCGTTCTGGGCGCTGCCACCCGCTGGGGGTAGTGGCGACGCACCCCAAGAATGTCGCGTAGCTCACATATGACGTAGAATGTTGGGGTATCCCCACGGCGCTGTGGAACGGCAGCGGCAGGGAACTTCACTAGAGCCGCCTGGCGGCTCGGTGCCCGCTAATGCGGGCGCAGCACGCAAAGTTTCAAGGTGTACGCCGCGAGACGAGCCACAAGCGCTATACACTGTTAGCTACGGACGTACTCCGCGTGTGGAGATATCGCACGTGAACTTTTAGAAAGGGATGGCAATTGGCTACCGATAATCAGGACAAGGCCGTTCTCCACTACCCAGGTGGAGAGTACGAAATGGACATCGTCAGGGCGACCGAGGGTAACGACGGTGTCGCGCTTGGCAAGATGCTGGCTGAAACCGGCCTGACCACCCTGGACCCTGGCTACGTGAACACGGGCTCCACCAAGTCCGAGATCACCTACATCGACGGCGCAAACGGCATTCTGCGTTACCGCGGTTACGACATCGCTGACCTGGCTAACAATGCCACCTTCAACGAGGTCTCCTACCTGCTGATCAACGGCGAGCTGCCGAACCAGGATGAGCTCAAGGAGTTCTCCGAGCGCATCCGCCGCCACACCCTCCTCGATGAGGATTTCAAGGCCGCATTCCGCGTCTTCCCGCGCGATGCTCACCCGATGAGCGTCCTGGCTTCCTCCGTGAACATTCTGTCCACCTACTACCAGGATGACCTGGACCCGCGTGACCCGGAGAAGCAGCAGCTGAACACCTACCGCCTGATGGCGAAGGTCCCGATGCTGGCTGCCTACGCTTACCGCGCATCCCAGGGTAAGCCGTACATGTACCCGGACAACTCCCTGAACGCTCGCGAGAACTTCCTGCGCAGCATGTTCGGCTACCCGACCGAGCCTTACGAGGTTGACCCGGTCGTCGTCGACGCGCTCGACAAGCTGCTGATCCTGCACGCTGACCACGAGCAGAACTGCTCCACCTCCACGGTCCGCATGGTTGGCTCCTCCGACGCCAACATGTTCGCTTCCGTCGCCGGTGGCATCAACGCGCTGTCTGGCCCGCTGCACGGTGGCGCTAACCAGGCCGTTCTGGAGATGCTCGAGGACATCCACGCTAACGGCGACAACGCCGACGAGTTCATGACCAAGGTCAAGAACAAGGAAGACGGCGTGAAGCTGATGGGCTTCGGCCACCGCGTCTACAAGAACTACGACCCGCGCGCGGCAATCGTGAAGGAGTCCGCTCACCAGATCCTGGATCACCTGGGTGGCGACCATCTCCTGGACCTGGCTATGAAGCTCGAGGACATCGCGCTGAACGATGACTACTTCATCGAGCGCAAGCTGTACCCGAACGTCGACTTCTACACCGGCCTGATCTACCGCGCGATGGGCTTCCCGACCGACTTCTTCACGGTCCTGTTCGCCATCGGCCGTCTGCCGGGCTGGATCGCTCACTACCTGGAGCAGGTCAACGACCCGACCGCGCGCATCAACCGCCCGCGTCAGATCTACACCGGCCAGGGCGAGCGCAAGCTCAACCGTTAATTGTTGCTAGTCGGGCCGCGTGAGAACGTGGTTCGCGTCAGCTACGTCGGCTACGTACAGTCGGCGCCGTGACACCCCGCCTCCTGCATAGGGCAGGGGCGGGGCTGTTCTTTGAGAAGGAAACTTGCCGGTCTGTGATGGCCGGTGTGAGGAGAGTGGCAAAGAATGTCGAAGCCGCAGATTGACGCTGGGTCTGGTCCGGCGCCTGAAGAGCTCGTGATCGAGGACCTGGTGGTCGGCGATGGTGCTGAGGCCGTGCCTGGCGGCATGGTTGAGGTCCACTACGTGGGCGTGGACTTCGAGACCGGCCAGGAGTTCGATTCCTCCTGGGACCGCGGTGAGTCGATCCAGTTCCCGCTCTCGGGTCTGATCGCTGGTTGGCAGGAAGGTATCCCGGGCATGAAGACGGGTGGTCGCCGGAAGCTGACGATCCCGCCGGCGCTGGCTTATGGTCCGGCTGGCACCCCGCACCCCCTCGCGGGCCGCACGTTGGTCTTCGTTATCGACCTCATCGATGCGAAGTAACTGGCACAGCGTGATCGACTTGATCGACGCGAAGTAGCTGGCAGGCGTCGTCCTTCCGGGCGGCGCAGGCTAGATCGAACGCACACAACCCTCGCCTGGTTCTATGAACTAGCCCCCGAAAGTTGGACTGGTTTAATTCTAGGCGGTGAGGGGTTCAAGGGTCTGATTCCGATATTGCAT
>NZ_JASONC010000026.1:0-17356 GCF_030217065.1 Corynebacterium sp. UMB4614 | reverse complement strand
CCCGGCCATGCGTTTCTCCCGTGTTCCCAACCGTGTGCCCGTGTGCCCGTACGTGCCCCATCCCCTGGCGATGCGCGCCGGGCTGCGCGTGCCCGGCTCCCTGTTCCGGTTTTGGGCTGTAGCGTGTCAGGTTATGTTTGTTTTGTGGCACGGCACGGCCCGAAACCGGGCGGGGAACCTCAGCCTCGAGACTTGTGGCGGATGATGGCGCGCACCCGGTCCAGCACTCTCTCTGGATCGCGCATGCTTCGGGCGCTCAGCCTCAACGGGGTGAGGCCAAGGGCGGTCAGGCGTGTATTCACTTCGGTATCCCATTCGCGCTGGTCGGACGACGAGTGATACGCGCCGTCATAGAAAATCATGAGTCGGGTTTCCCACGAGCCAAGATCAGCAGTCGCAATGGGGCCGTCTGCGTCCGCAATCCGCACCTGGACCTCCAGATCTGGCAGCACAGGTTTGAGAAGAAGACGCAGCCACGTCTCGGGTGGGGAGTCAGCACCGAGCGCACCATGCTTCAGCACTACCTGTTGCACCTCGCGGGAGACGGGGAGCACATCGTTGACCTGGGCGATAAGTTCAGCTGGAGTGAGATTTGTGAAGGTGCACAGGGCGTCGGCTCCTTGAACGATGCGGAGATGGCTGGGTTTGATGCGGGGAAGCTGGGCGCTGTACCAGGTGTGTTTTTGCTGGCAGATGCTAGTTAGGAACTGACTGGCCGCGATCGGTAGCGGAGCCAGCGGTAGGTTCGGCAGGAGTCTGTCGTGACGAATGATGGGCTCGAATGACACCTTCACCGTGCTTCGTCGAGCTTGTCTTGGGTGCTGTGCGCTTTTCCGCGAGCTCGGTGTGATCATCTGAGCCGGCTGACCCTCGTGGAAGTACGGAAATCCCTGTATCGCCAGGGCAGAGATCCCGCCTGCGATCCAGGATGGATGAGCCATGAAATGCCCGCGAACCCGAACATCGTGCGGAAACTCCAGCGGAGGGCGGCTGGCGTGGCGCTCGAGAATCGCAGCTCGTTGCTTCGCGGTTTGGGCCAGTTCCAGAGCGCGAAGAATTTCGGGTGGCTTCGCGAGCCAAGTCTTAAAGGTGCACGGCTCGAAGTATCGATGGAGCATGGTGCGGGTAACCCCAAGCTCTTGCAGCTGTTTCCAGGTGTGGGGCACCTCCTGGTACCTGCGGTTCGTGAAGTTGCTCGGCAATAGCATTGGTCCCCCCCGTTTCTTTCGCCGGGCAGCCCGCCGACCAGGTGCGCGGCTATCGCGCGTGGTGAGCAGGGCGCGCTCGCCAGGCTGTCTCACTCCCCACGTGCGCTTGCCTGGCTGTCCCCACGTGTTCGCTCCCCGGGCGTAGCACTCCGGCTAGAGCGCCAGTGAATCCCCCGCAGCGATATCCGCTCAGTGATGTCCCCTGGTAGCCCCTGAGTGTCGGGCCAGTCGAAGTGAATTGCTGTTGGTTTCTTAGCTATTAGACAATCCGGCGGGCGCTTTGGTTCCCGGTCCGGGCAGATGAATGCAGTTTTGGGCCGTCACGTGTCACGTTCTGCCGGTTTTTTGACACGCCACGGCCCAAAACCGGCGTTTGCCCCAAGACAGCCGAAAACCAGCGGTGGATGCCAAGGCGGGGTCAAGGGCTGCCATCATGGCTGCTCCCGCTAACACGGGCAGGTGCGCCCCCGTTTTGGGCCGTCACGTGTCAGGTTTGGCCTGTTTTGTGACATGGCACGGCCCAAAACCCGTCCCAGCCCAGCCACCCCAGGACCAAGCCCCCGCCCCAGCGATCCCCGGTAACCCGCCCGGCTACCGCCCCAGGTCGCGCAGGACGTTGCGCACGTGCTGCCCCGCCTCGGGCCCCTCGTAGGCCTCCACGACCTCGTCCACCGCGCCGGCCTGCCGAATCTCACCGTGGTCAATCCACAGCGCGCTATCGCACAGCTGCGCCAGGAACTCATTGGAGTGCGAAGCGAACACCAGGATGCCCGAGCGCTTCACCATCTCAACCAGCCGCGACCGCGCCTTCGCCATGAACGCCGCATCCACGGCCCCGATGCCCTCGTCGAGCAGCAGAATCTCCGGATCGATGCTGGTCACCACGCCCAGCGCCAAACGGATGCGCATACCGGTGGAGTACGTCCGCAGCGGCATCGCAAGGTAATCCCCCAGCTCCGAGAACTCCGCGATCTCATCCATCTTCCGGTGCATCGCCTTGCGCGTCTGCCCCAGGAATAGCCCGCGGATAATGATGTTCTCGTAGCCGGAGATCTCCGGGTCCATGCCCACACCCAGGTCGAACACCGGCGCCACGCGCCCGCGCACCACAGCGGACCCCCGCGTCGGCTCGTAAATCCCGGACAGCAGCCGCAGCAGCGTGGACTTACCCGCACCGTTGTGCCCGACCAGGCCCACGCGGTCGCCGTCCTGCAGGTGCAGGTTGATGTCCTTCAGCGCCTCCACCATCACGGTGTTGGACTCGTTCCGCCCGATCGCGCCACCGGCCGCACCCAGGAACGTGTGCTTCAGCGACCTGGTCTTCGCGTCGAAGATCGGGAAATCCACGCAGGCGTTGTAGGTGTCGATGCTGACTTGCTGCTTCATTCTTTTTCTTTCTTTTTTAGGACGCCAACCCGTTCGCCTTGTTACACCCAGTAGCTAACCCGGAAGCGCCACTTCCGCATGGCCAGCAGGGCAAGACCCAGGCCCACCACGGTCATGGCGATCACGATGTACCAGGAGGACGCCTCGACTGGCACGTTGATCATCGGCCCGCGCACGATCTCCAGGTAGTGGTACAGCGGGTTGAGCTTGGCCAGCGCCGCCCGCTCGGCGACCGCACCACCTTGATCGGTGAGGGTTTGTGCGGTCCACACGATTGGCGTCATATAAAAGGCCAGCTGGACGAGGGAGTCGAGCAACGGGGCGACGTCGCGAAAACGGGTCGCGACGATACCGAAGAACATGGTCACCCACACGCCGTTGATGATGAGCAGAGCGAGCCCCGGCACTGCCAGGAGCACCTCCCACCCGACGGGGATGCGGAAGATCGCGAGCAGCGCCAGCCAGATCACGAGGTTGTGCAGCAGGAAGAGGAACTGCCGCCACACGAGCCGGTAGACGTGCACGGATAGGGCGGAGGGCAGCTGCTTAATCAGGCCTTCGTTGGAGATGAAGACCTCCGCGCCTTCCTTGATGCAGCCGGCGATGAAGCCCCACATGATGAGGCCGACGGCGACGTGCGGCAGGAAGACGGCCACGTCGATGCCGAAGAGCTGGGAGTACAGCAGGCCCAGGGCGGCGGCCATCACGCCGGTGGCGATGGTGATCCACAGTGGGCCCAGGACGGAGCGGCGGTAGCGCTGCTTGATGTCCTGCCAGCCGAGGGCGAGCCAGAGCTCACGCTGCTGGAATCCTCGTGTGAGATCGTCCCAGGCGGCGGCGAAGGTTTGCGAGCGCGAGGCTGGGATGTCGCCGTCGTGGGTTGCGGTGATCCTGCTGAGGTCTGTCATGAGTATCGCATTCTAGTAGGAGGTGCGGACACGGTCGCTCAAGCGCGCCGGGGCTGCCCGCGCGGCCTCTGATGTTGCGACCTGCGTCACGCTGTAGTTTGCGCTGTGTGCGCAGCGGAATCGCGGTTGTGGTGGCCGTGAGCCCGCGGCGCCGCTCCTGAGGCGGCGGGCGGAGCAACTCTCGGGTTCAGGCCGGATCGCCCTCGGCTTCTGGGTCGGACGTTGTCAGGTGGCGCTGGTATTGTTTTGGCGTGACGGAGCCCGGGTCGCCGCGGATGCGGTTGGCCTGCGGTTTCACGCCGGTGCCGATGGTCGCTGGTTTGCTACGACGTCAGCGCCTGGTTCCGGTCGGCGCCAACGCGCGGTGCCAGCGTCCGGTGCCAGCCGTCAGGACCTTAGGACGTCAGCGCCTGGTTCCGCTCGGCGCCAACGCGCGGTGCCAGCGTCCGGCGTCGTTGCCCGGTGACGCCGCGCCGCGAGCGCCGTGAGGTCACGGTGTTGCTAGAGACGTCGGCACCACGGCCCCACCGGCCCCCCGGCTCACGCCGGGCCAGTAGTTTTTCCAGGAAGGGAGATGGCTTGTTCGACAACGCACGGTTCGACAACCCCAGGGTGCGTGGTCTGTACACCTCCCTTTCCGACGGCTGGGTTTATATGAACGCAGCGACGGACCCGCAGCTACCCGAGCGCGTCTCTGGTGCGGTCTCGCGCGCCTTCCGTTCTGCCCCGCTGGCTGCCCCGATTGAGGAAACCCACGGGGAGCACAGCCGTGCCGCTAGCCCGGGCACGCGCATCGGCGAAAGCCACATCAAATCCGCTCGCGTCGCGATCGCTGACCTGGTCGGCGCCCGCCCGGAGCATGTGATCCTGGGCAGCTCGCGCAAGCAGTTGATCAACCAGCTCGCGGAGAGCATGTCTCACCGCCTGCGCTTGGGCCGCCAGGTCGTCCTCTCCCGCGTAGATGACGGCGCGAACATCGACCCGTGGCTGCGCGCCGCCGACCTGTACGGCGCTGACGTCCGCTGGGCGGAGGCCGACCTGTCCACGGGTGTCCTTCCCGCCTGGCAGTACACGGAGCTGGTGAGCCCGGAGACCGCGGTCGTCGCGGTGGCTGCGGCGAATGAACACGTCGGCACGGTCACAGACGTCGCCGCGATCGGACGTACGGTGCACGCGAAGTCGGACGGCATCTTCGTCGTCGACGCGAACGCCGTCGCCCCGTTCCACGTGATCGATATCGCTGACCTGGGCGCGGACGTCCTGGCGCTGGACGTCGCGACCATCGGCGGTCCGTCGATCGGTGCGCTGGTCTTCCGGTCGGTGGAGCTGATGGGGGAACTGTTCCCGCACCCGCCGCGCCAGTCCCGCGCCCGCGCGGCGGCCCGTTTCGGTGCTCATAAGGACGTCGCCCCCGGCCCGGGTGGTCTCGCGCTGCGCGGTGCGGTGCACCCGTCGGTGGAGCGCGCCCGCGAGTGGCTGGAGCTGGGCGGATTGAGCGAGGGTCTGCTCGGAGGGGTGTCCGCGGCGGTGGATCACCTGGCGGACCTGGCGTCCGATGCGGAGGGGGACTCCCTGCGGGGGACGCGTCGACGTCGCCTGCGTGGTGGGCTTCCCCTGGCGGAGGACTATGTGCACGGCCTGGCCCGGATGGTGGTTGATGGGCTGCACGGTCTGCCGGGCGCGCATGTCATCGGCCTGGAGGGGGAGTACGAGGAGCACTTCGACTACGACTCGGTGGAGCGCATCCCTCGCTTGAGCTTCTTCATCGATGGGGTGCCGGCGGAGGCGGTGCACGACCGCTTGTTTGCGCAGGGTGTGGTCACCAGTGTGATTCCCCCGGGGGACTCGGAGCTGCTGGAGCAGATGGGGGTTTTCGAGTCCAGCACGGGAGCGGTGTGCGTGGGGCTGAGCGTGCACAACACGGTCGGCGATGTGAATCGCCTGCTCCGCGCGGTCGCGAGCCTGCGCTAGCCGCAGCCCTAGCCGCGCCGGGCTGGGGCGTGGTGGCTCACCCGGCCTCATTTCAGATCGCCCACGCAGGGCATGCAGGTATTCATGGGTGCGCGGGGCATTCGGGCCCCGCGCCCAGCCCCGTGCCAGCTCCGCCCCCAGGCCTTTCCCCCGCGGCGCCGTAGGCCCCAGGCACCCTAGTCCTGCGGGACCTCGAAGACCACCTTGCCGGTGACCTCGCCTGCCAACAGTGCCTGATGGGCCGCGGCGGCGTCCTGAATGGGGACGGTGCGGTCGATGTGGTGGCTGATCTTCCCGCTTTCGAGCAGGGGCCACATCTCCTCGAGCGTGCCGCGCACGATGCGGGCCTTATCCTCTGCGTCGCGGTAGCGCAGCCCCGTCGCGGAGATCGTGCCGCGCTTGTTGAGCAGGCGGGCGATGTTGAGCTCGCCCTTCACCCCGCCCTGCATGCCGATGATCACCATGCGGCCGTCCATCGCCAGGGCCTTGACGTTGGAGTCCAGGTATTTCGCGCCGATGATGTCGAGGATGACGTCCGCGCCGCCGAGCTCCCGCAGCACCTCCGCGAAGTCCTCTTCCTTGTAGTTGATCAGCGTGTCCGCGCCGTAGCGGCGGCACACGTCGAGCTTCGCCTGGCTGCCTGCGGTTACCGCGACCTTCGCGCCGATGGCATGGGCGTACTGCGTGGCGAAGAGGCCGATGCCCCCGCCGCCGCCGTGGAACAGAGCGCGCTCGCCTTCGCGCAGCCCCGCGATGTCCGCAACATTTGACCACACGGTGCACGCGACCTCCACGACGCTGGCGGCCTCCGCGAGGCTGTAACCCTTCGGGATCGGCATCAGCTGACCTGCGGGGACGGCCGCGTGCGTGGCGTAACCGCCACCGCTGAGCAGGACGGCGACCTCCTCGTCCTCCTGCCACGGGGTGCCGTCTGCCTTCGTCGCACCGTTCGGATTTTCGACGACGCCGGCGGCCTCCAAACCGATCGTCTCCGTCACGCCCTTTGGCGGCGGGTAGTGCCCCTGGGCTTGCAGAGTGTCGGCACGGTTGAGCCCGGCGTAGTGGATGCGGATCAGGGCCTCGCCCTCGGCGGGTTGGGGCTTGTCGATGGCCTGCCACTCGAGGGAGCTGGGGTCCTTCGGGTCGGTTTGGATGATGGCGTGGGCGGTGTTTGTGCTGGTGGAAGTCATGGCGCCCAGCCTAGCAACGGCTGCAGACACGGGCCCCGGATTCCGTCGATGCCCTTGTGCTGGCTAGGTGCGCGTGCCAGTTTGTGCCCGCTAATTGCCCAATTTTTGCCCAATCTTGCGTCAGCGGTGGCGACCGTCTGCAAGTGTCGGCTCCCTTGAGCGTTGGGTTGCATTTCGCACGCTGATCGAATGTTCCCGCGCTGACCAGGCGTTTTGGGTGCTGGACTGGACGGCGAAGCTCAAAGAAACGGGGGATGCGAAAACCCCCAGGTAGCTGGTGCTACCTGGGGATCTCCATCAGCGGAAGTAGAGGGATTTGAACCCCCGGATGGTTGCCCATCGCTGGTTTTCAAGACCAGTGCATTCGGCCGCTCTGCCATACTTCCGTGCGCGGGTTAGCTTACCCGGTGCCCCTTTAAACCGCACACGGAACTGTGCCACGCCTGGCCCATCGGGGCATCGGGTCGCGCTGGAGGAGTCCACCTTGGTGACTCTTACCGGTTTTGGGCTGTGCTGTGTCGCAAAACGGGGGAATCCTGACACGCTACGGCCCAAAACGCTTCTTGCTCATTCGGCAGGCGGGCGTGCGGGCTCGGAGTCCACCTTGGTGACTCTTACCGGTTTTGGGCCGTGCCGTGCCACAAAACGGGCAAATCCTGACACGCTACGGCCCAAAACGTTTCTCGCTCATTCGGCAGGCGGGCGTGCGGGCTCGGAGTCCACCTTGGTGACTCTTACTGGTTTTGGGCTGTGCTGTGTCGCAAAACGGGGGAATCCTGACACGCTACGGCCCAAAACGCTTCTTGCTCATTCGGCAGGCGGGCGTGCGGGCTCGGGGTCCACCTTGGTGACTCTTACCGGTTTTGGGCCGTGCCGTGCCACAAAACGGGCAAATCCTGACACGCTACGACCCAAAACGCTACTCGCTGGCCCAAACGCTACGGGTCCGCCGAAACCAGTCCCGCGCCAGGCGGCGCTGAGGTCGGCCAGCAAACGAGCACGAGCTCGCCCTAGGCCAGGACCTTCGATTCCGCGATGCCCTCGTCCATGCGCCGGTTGTAACCGTCCAGCCCCTTGCGCAGCACCAGACCCAGCAGCAGCGCCGGCAGGATAAACACCAGCAGCCCCAGGATGTCCAGCCAGTAATCGCCCTGGTACGTCCCCGCGATGGAGGAGCGGAACGCCCGGATCGCGTACGTCGCCGGCAGGAATGGGCTCATGGACTGGAACCAGCCAGGCAGCAGTTCAAGCGGATACGCGCCACCCGCACCCGAGACCTGGAACACCAGCAACAGCACGCCCAGCGCCTTACCCGCGTTACCGAAGGAGATCACCAGCGTGTACACCACCAGCATGAACACCATTGAGCTCAGCCAGCAGGCCAGCGTAAACAGCAACGGGTGCGCGGGCTCGATGCCCACGAAGAAGATCAACCCGGCTGCCATCAGCAGGCTCTGCACCGTGCCGATCAACGCGAAGATCCCGAAGCGCCCCAGGTAGGCCTGCGCGCGGCTGTAGCGCTCCGGGTCCAGTGCCTCCTCGGTTTCCTCGCCGCGCTCAGAGATGCGGGTGTGCACCACCACGGAGGTGATCAGCGCGCCGACCCACAGCGCCAGCGAGGCGTACAGCGGGGTCATGCCCGTACCGAAGCTATTCACCTCGTTTAGCGGCTCGCGCTTCACCGCCGTGGGGTTGGCCATGTGCTGCGCCAGCAGGCTCGGGTCGTTGCCGATCATCCGTGCCAGCCGGGAGAGGTCACCCGTCTCACCGGCCCGCTTGATCTCCTTGGCCAGCTTGTCCGCGTCACCCGCGCGCTGGTTCAGCTTCTCCGACAGCTCCGCGGTGGCTGCCTGCATCGATCCCAAAGAGTCCGCGAGCGACGCGTCCCCCAGCGTGCCCTTCGCCCGCCGCAGGTCCGCCTTCACGCCCTGCACGCTCTGGCTGAGCTGCTGCACGGAGTCACCAAGCTTTGCCAGCTGGGGCTGCAGGTCGTTTGCGTAGCTGTTCCTGGCCTTATCGACGGCCTCGACAGCCTTCGCGATCGCGGATTTACTGTCCTTCCGCGCCTGCTCCATGTCCGTCTTGCCGGAGCGCAGGTCCTTGGCGGACCGGCGGAACGTGTCCCGCAGCTCGGTGGCCCGCGCGATGGACTCGTCGATGTTGCTCAGCACCCGCTGGTACGCGGGCTTCGCGGTGATCGGCAGTGCTGGGGCCACGCGGGTCTCCAGCGTGTTGCGCAGGTCATTCAGCCCGCGCAGCTGTGCGTCGAAGCGGTCGGCCATCCGGTCCAGCTCGTTCGCGGAGGCCTCCGGGCTGCTGTTCGCGCGCCCGAAGACGCGGTCGATACTGTTGCCCACCGCGTTGTAGCTGTCGCTGGTGGCCTGGAGGGACTCGCTCAGGGACGACGCCGCGTCGGCGAAGGTCCGGCCCAGGTTGGCCAGCGCTTCGTCGCCCGCGCCGGAAGCCCCGCCCGAGCCGCCGGAACCGCCGGTTCCGCTCAGGTTGAGGGCATCCATTTGGGCGCCAGCGGACTCGGTGATCCGCTCGGCGCTTTGGGCCAGCGGGATCGTGGATTCCACCAGGGAGGACAGCGAGGACACGGAGTTGCTGCCCTGCCGCAGCTGGCGGGCCACCCCGTCGACGCTGGACTCCATGCGGTTGAGCACGGCCTTCGTGTCCCCGTCGGTGAGCACCTTATTGAGGTCGGTGACCAGCCCCAGGCCGACGTTATTGACGACCTCAGAGAAGGACTCGTTGATCTGGTCGATCGCGCCGGTAGCTGCCTGCTCCGTGATCATCGGGGCCAGTGAGTTCTTCTTCTGGTTCGTGTACATCGTCAGCTCCGTGGGCTCGGTGCCGGCGATGTAGAAGGTCATCAGGTCCTTGGAGAAGCTCGGCGGCAGCACGATGCTGGCGTAGTACTCGCCGGAGCGGGTGCCCTCGAGCGCGTTTTCCTTGGTGGTGATGGTCCAGTCGATCTGTTTATTCAGGCTCAGCTGGGCCAGCACCTGCTCGCCCAGGTTGAGGTTCACCTGCGCGAGATCGGTGTTGTGGCCCTCGTCCTCGCTGCTCACCGCGATCTTGAGCTCGTCGGTGTTATCGAAGGGGTTCCAGCTGGCGAGCACGTTGAACACGGTGAAGACCAGCGGAACCACGGTGAGCCCGAAAAGCACGATCATGGTGATGACGTTCTTGCGGGCAGACCGCAGGTCATGGTGCAGGATTTCGCGGATCTTGCTCATTAGTTCTCGCCCTCCTGCTTCTCGACGTCGCTGTTGCCACCGTTATCTCCATCGGCGCCTTCGCCACCGTCGGCGGCCGCATCGCCGCCCCCGGCCTTCTCGGCGTGGGCGCGCGCGAGGTGTTCCTCGTGCTCGTCGTCGAAGGTATATTCCTTGGACCCGGCCGCCTGGGTGGCGGCAACGTACTGCAGCTCATCGCTATCCAGGTCGCCCAGCTCCTGGGCGTGCAGGTAGCTCTGGCCGGTGTACTCCCGCGCGCCGATGATGAAGATGATCAGCAGCGCCCAGGCGATACCGATCGCGAAGATTGTGGCGCGTTCGGTGTCGAAGACGGCGTTGACCACGCCCAGCACCGCGAGCCCGATCAGCCCGATGATGGCGGTCCGGCGGATTTGCTTCGGCGTGTCCCGCAGCACCTTGGCCGTGCGCTCCTCGGTGAATTCGTTGAATTGCTCGTGGTTGTTCAGCGCGTGGATGACGTCCGCCATCCGGTAGCCGGAACCGACCACCTGAACCTTGTCGGAGACCAGCAGGCCGGAACGGGCGAGCTGCTGGTTCAGGATCAGGTTCACGTGCGACAGGCGTCGTCGGGCGACCATGCCCACGAACAGGAAGACCAGGGAGAGCAGCCCCAGCACCCCGAGCGCCTGCCAGTAGTGGGAGCCGTAGAAGCCGCCGATGGTTTCACGGGCGGCGTCGATGCCGTAGGTCATCGGCAGCAAGGGGTGCACGATCTTGAAGAAGTCGGGCGTCATCTCGATGGGGTAGAGCCCGGAGGCACCCGGGATCTGGATGAAAGCCATACCCACCGCCAGGCCACGGCCGATGTGACCCAGCGCGGAGACAAGCCCGTATATCACCCCGAGGTATCCGAACCCGACCAGCACGTTCGTGAGCGTGTACAGCGTTGGGCTGACGGTCTGCACGCCGATCAGCAGGTTACCGATGGACACGATCAGGGCCTGCCCCACAACGAAGGCTGCCAGCAGCAGGAAGCGGCCCCAGAAGGCCTGGCTGACACTCACGCGGCGGGCCCTCTTACCCAGGTCCTCGGTGTCCACCTCCACGCGGAAGATGACGACCAGCACGAACGCGCCGATCCACAGCGTCAGGTTCGTGAACAGGGCGGCCATTCCGGAGCCGTAGCTTTTCACCGGGTACATCGGCTCGTTGACCAGCGTGGCCGGGGTGGCCATGAACTGCCCGATGTCCTCGGAGTTCAGCCCGCGGACCGTGCGGAAGGCCTCGTCGTCGCCGAGGCGCAGGGCCAGGACGTCCGTCTTCGCGTTCTCGACCCCGTCCCGCAGGCTGCTGAGGTTGCCCTTGAAGTCATCAATGACGTCGGTCGTGGCGCCGATCTGCCGATCCACGCCGTCCAGGACGTTCGAGGCCTCCCTGAGCAGCGACTGCTGGGAGCTCAAGGACCCGGAGAAGGAGCCGGTGGCCGCGCTCAGCCGGTTGATCGCGCGGTTGAGCTTGGGCAGCGTGTCTCCCGTGGTGCTGTTCAGCCCCTTCGCGGAGTCCCGTGCGGCGGCTGCGGCCTGCGTCAGCTCCTCGGAGCTTTCCCGCAGCACCTTGGCGGTTTCGCTGGTGCTCTTGCCCGCGGCGTTGAGGTCTGCGAGTAGCTGCCGGTTGGCGTCGTTGCTGCGCTGCAGTTCGTCGATGGTGGCGTTGAGCGGGCCAGCGACGGCCGGGCTCACGCCCGCGGCGTCCATCAGACCGCGGAGCTGCGCGATATTACGGTCCCCGAGGTCGACGAGTTGGGTGGTCTGCTCGCTGGCGCCGGCGATCTGTCGTCCGGCCTGCTCGGCGGCGCTACTGACCCCGGCGACGGAGGAGTTCGCGGCGGCCGTGCCCTCAGCCAGGGCGGCAGTGCCCTGGGCGTAGGCGTCGCCGGCGGAATCGGAGAAGTCCGCGACCATGCGCTGCACGATCGCGACGGACTTATCGACCTCCGCGAGGGTGGACTTGGCGTCCTCAAGGGTGCCGTGAGCGGAGTTCAGCGCATCCTTGGTGGCGGCGATGGTGGGGCGGGCGCCGGCCACGCGCCCCTTCATTTTGTCCAGGGATTCCTGGCCCTCGTCCAGTGTCGCGAGGGTGTCGTCCAGCCCGGTGACGGCCTTGTTCTTGCTGTTGTCGAGCCGCCCGGAGATGCTGTTGCCCTCTTCCCGGACCTTCTTGGACGCCGTCTCGCCCAGCTGCTTTTTGAAGGAGCTGGTGATCTGGTCGTTGATCGCGGACGCGCCGGCATCGGTGATCAACGGGGCGACGGCGCTGAGCTTCTCGTTCGGCCGGTAGATCAGCTGCGGCTGGCTATAGGTTCCCTGAAATGTGGAGAGGAGATCCCGGGAGAAACGGTCGGGGATCTCGATGCTGCTGAAGACGTCGCCACGCGCGAGCGCATGATCGGCCTCGGATTTGGACATGAATTGCCAGCCGAGCTCGTCGTTTTCCTTGAGCTCGGCGACGACCTCGTTGCCGATGTTCAGCGACCCCGTGAGCGGCGATGACGCGCCGCGATCTTCGTTGACGACGGCGACCTTGATGTTTTCGGTGCTGCCGTAGGGGTCCCAGAAAGCTGCGACGTTCACCCAGGAGTAAAGCGCGGGAGTGATCATGACTCCGATGAGAATGACCCACACTTTACGGACACTCACGAGACGCTTGAGGTCTCGAATAAAGATCTTCCAGGCGGTGTTCACCACGTGACCGTACCATTTTTGGAGGCTGTTGAGCACTCGTTGCTGCCCGGAGGGGAGGAGGGGCGCCGCGCCTAGCGCAGGAGAAATGCGCTTAGCGGGCAAATTGACTCAGCTGGGAGCTAAGTCGCTGCCCTCAGCAGGCCTAAATCGGAAGGATGCGGGTGATCGCGCCCAGCTCGGTCAGCTCCATGGCAGCATCGGCCCGTCCCTGGCCTTCGCCCCGCGGCGCGCGATAAGCCAGCGGGGAACCAACCTCGGCCCGGCTGAGGACTCGCCAGCGCAGGAACTCGTGAGCAACCTCGCGCCGGGCGATGTGGGTGAGCCACAGCTGCCGATCCACGAGCATCGTTGCGCCCGAATCGAAGCTCAGCAGGTACTCTCGGTTGCTCAGCTGGCTGTGCTGCAGGCCGCCCAGCGAGCGCACGCCTTCCGGCTGAGCAGGCTGATCCAGCACCGTGATGCGACGCACCAGCCCCAAGCGGTGCTCGGAACCCTGCGCGCTGCGCAGCCGGAGTGGCTCGCCGGGGCGGCAGCGCAGAACGGCCTCGTACTCCCACATCACCGGTTGCATCAGGGACGCCGAAGCATCGGCCGAGCCGCGTTGGTTCCGCCGTCCCCCGCGGCGGGATGCCCCGGACCGACCACCACGGCTGGCCGTGGCGGGCCGGGCGTGTGGGGCGGGGAAGCGCGCCGGGCGAATCACGGCCCAGCCGCCGCCGATCGTGGCCACCCGCTCGGGAGCTCCGGCGTTTGCCCCCAATTCGACGCGTGCCAGCTGCTGGGCCTCGGGGGTGGCGCCACGTGGAGGCGTGGTTGCGTCCCCCGTGCTTGCAGCAACGTTTGCGGCCGCAGCGCCGTCAGCGCCGTCCCCATTGTCATCTCCAGCGCCACCCCGGCCTGGTTCGAAAGCCCACGGATGCACCGCCAGCTCAGCATGCAGGGCCGCGAGCAGCTCCTCATCCGAAGAGTTACGGGCCACCCCCAGCGGCTCCAGGCGAGCGAAGAACTCCGCGAAGGAAAGCTCCGGTTGCGCCTCCCACGCCTGCTGCAGCACCCGCATGACCCCGGGTATCCGAGTGGGATCTTTCATCAATACCTCTTAATGCCGAGCGTTCAGGGGGAGACGTCCTAAAAATATGGGGGGGTCGAACAGGAACCTATCCGACACACAGTGCCCGGGAAATTTTCATTAATGCTGAAGATAGCCGACAATAGGGGTGAAAACCGGCAGCGCAACAACCGGCTACCGGTTGATCCACCTCACGAACACGGCCTAGCAACGTCGCTAGCCCAGATAAGAATGGGGGAGCTGATGAGCGCACCCAAGAATCGCGATTCGGAGAACACCGTGGTCGAACGCGATGCACAGGACACCGGCACCACGGCCACCGCCACCACCGCGCCCGCCCCGGAGCAGAAGGTCGACGCCGACCTCATCACCGAGCGCGCCGAACAGGAGCAGAAGGCCCGCCGCCGCGCCGTCGTCGGCCTGTTCGTGGGCGTCCTGCTCGCCATCCTCGTCTACGCAATCTTCCCGGCCGATGCCGCGGACGTCGTGAACAGGGCGCACCCGGATGCGGAGAAGGGCCCCTTCGACGCTGACGCGCTGCGCATCACCGCCGCGATCGCCGTCCTGATGGGCGCCTGGTGGATGACTGAGGCCCTGCCGCTGGCAGCCACCGCCCTGGTGCCGCTCGTGGCCTTCCCGATCCTGGGCGTGGTGCCGTTTAAGGAGGTCTCGCCCTCCTACGCCAACCCCACGATCTTCCTGTTCATGGGCGGATTCATCCTCGCGCTCGGCATGCAGCGCTGGAACCTGCACCGCCGCCTCGCGCTGCGCGTCGTGACCCTGGTGGGCACGAAGCCGAAGCAGATGGTGCTGGGCTTCATGATCGCCACCGGGTTCATGTCCATGTGGGTCTCCAACACCGCGACCGCCGTGGTGATGCTGCCGATCGGTATGTCCGTGCTGGGGCTGACCGCCGACATGGTGGGTGGCTTCTCGAAGCAGAAGAAGTTCTCCACCGCCCTGATGCTGGGTATCGCCTACTCCGCCTCCATCGGCTCGCTGGGCACCATCATCGGCACCCCGCCGAACACCCTGATGGTTGCCTACCTGCAGGAATCCCACGACATCCACATTGGTTTCGGCCAGTGGATGCTGGTCGGTGTGCCGATGGCTGCCGTGTTCATGGTGCTGGCCTGGCTCGTGCTGATCACGGTGTTCAAGCCGGAGATGGACCAGATCCCGGGTGGCCGTGAGCTCATCCAGGAGGAGCTGGAGAAGATGGGTGCGATGTCCCGCGCGGAGAAGACCGCCGGCACCATCTTCCTGCTCGCTGCCCTGGCGTGGGTCTTCGTCCCGGTCATCTCCGACTGGGCCGGTTGGGAGCACAACATCGACGACGCCACCATCGCCATCACCGCCGCGATTCTGATGTACATGCTGCCGGCCGATGGTTCCGGTAGCCGCGTCATGGACTGGGAGCACACCAAGGAGGTTCCGTGGGGTGTGCTGCTGCTCTTCGGTGGTGGCCTGGCGCTGAGCTCCATGTTCGATAAGTCCGGCCTCTCCCTGTGGATCGGTGAGGTCGCCCGTGGCCTGGGTGGTCTGCCGATCGTGATGCTGATCGCCGCGACGGCCATCGTCATTCTGGTGCTGACGGAGTTCACGTCGAATACGGCGACGGCCGCGGCCTTCCTCCCGATCATGGGCGGCGTGGCTGTCGGTACGGGCCTGACCGCGGGCAACGACATGAACGTCCTGCTGCTGACGGTCCCGGTCGCCCTGGCTGCTACCTCGGCGTTCATGCTGCCGGTCGCAACGCCGCCGAACGCGATCGCTTACGGCTCGGGTTATGTCCGCATTGGCGACATGGTGCGCGGTGGTCTGTGGCTGAACCTCTTGGGCATCGTCCTGATCACCATCGTGACCTTCGCGCTGGCGGTGCCGGTCTTCGGGCTGACGCTGTAATTCTGTAGAAGGAAAGAGCGCGCCACCGGGGCAGGTGGCGCGCTCTTTGTTATTGGGGTGGGTCGAGGCTGACCCGCGGCGTGGGCTGGTTCCGAGTCAGCGCCTAGAGCTGAGCCAGGGCGCGGCGCAGCGCCGGGATCAGCTCCTCGGTTTCTGTCTCATCGGTCACCGTGATGCGCACGCCCTCGCCGGCGAAGCAGCGGGTGAGGATGCCCTCCTCCTTCATCGCCGCCTCCAGGGCTTCGGCTTTGTCCCCGACGGGCAGCCACACGAAGTTCGCCTGCGACGGTACCTGGAGCTCGGCGGGCAGCGACTCGGTGACGCGCTCGCGCTGGTTGATCGTCTCCGTCACCCGCTGCTGCAGCTGCTGCTGCGCCTCCTCGCCGATGCTCTCCAGGCCCGCGACCTGGGCCAGCGCGTTAACGCCGAAAGGGATCGCGACCTTGAGCAGCGCTTCGACGAACTCCGCGGAGCCGGCCAGGTAGCCCAGGCGCACCCCCGCCAGGCCATAGGCCTTGGAGAAGGTGCGGCATACCGCCACGTTCGGGAACTGCGCCATCAGCGCCAGCCCGTTCACGCTGGCAGCGAAGCCCTCGCCCGGAACATCGGCGCCCTCGCCCGTGTCCCCAGCCAGCCCGGAACGGTCGTATTCGATATACGCCTCGTCCAGCACGACCTGGACGTCCTCCGGCACCTGCTTCAAGAACTCGGTGAGCCGAGCCTGCGGCACTACCGTGCCCGTGGGGTTGTTCGGGTTGCACACGAAGATCAGCCGCGTGCGCTCCGTGACCGCGGCGAGCATGGCGTCCAAATCGATGCGGTAATCATTGCTCAGCGGCACCGCGACCGGCCGCGCGCCGGCGATCTGCGCGAGGATCGGGTAGGCCTCGAAGCTGCGCCAGGGGAACACGACCTCGTCGCCGTCCTGGCAGGTGGCCTGGATGGCCTGCAGGCACAGGGCGCTCGACCCGTTGCCCACCGCGATGTTCTCCGCCGTGAGATCCGGTGCCCCCGGCGTGCGGGACAACCACTCCGCGAGCTCGCCGCGCAGGGCTGCGACTCCCATGTCCGGGTAGCGGTTCAGTCCCGCTGCAGCTTTCGCCACTGCTTCCTGGACGGCGGGCAGGGGTGCTGCGGCCGTTTCGTTGGAGGCCAGGCGCAACGCATCCGGCAGTGCTTTTCCGGGGACGTAGGCGGGCAGTGTGGAGAGATCGGTACGTACCATGCCTGGCATCGTACTCCGCCGGAATGCCTGGTCGGCGGCGTTTGTCTGCCTCACACCCGTTGTGTATGCTTGAACATCGTCTAGTCAGGCGGGTTCGCCCTGTCCTGATCAGATGCTGGAGACGTGCCAGAGTGGCCGATTGGGGCTCCCTGCTAAGGAGTTGTCTGCATTGCGCGGACCGGAGGTTCGAATCCTCTCGTCTCCGCTCTTCAACAAGGCTGTTCGCTGATGAGCTGCCGAAACCGTCGAGGTTTCAAGCTGCCCAGTTCTTGTGGTGAGGCGCTGGGGTTTTTCAGCTTCGGACAGTGTTGTGGGGCGTGTGGTGCGCCTGTGGTGGTCCGAGTGGATTGTGCCGTCGCGTGGCCTTGTTGGAGTACTGCGCCCGTAGCTCAACGGATAGAGCATCTGACTACGGATCAGAAGGTTAGGGGTTCGAATCCCTTCGGGCGCACTCCTATGACAGCGTCGTCGCTGCCCAGGTGGGTGGCCACGGCGCTGTTTTCTTTCTATTTTCTTTTTACGACGTCAGAAGGGCCGCCACGGTTCATCC
>NZ_JASONC010000025.1:0-17467 GCF_030217065.1 Corynebacterium sp. UMB4614 | reverse complement strand
GAAGCTAAGCCTACCTGCGCTGATGGTACTGCACCTGGGAGGGTGTGGGAGAGTAAGACGCCGCCGGCATTAAACTTGAGAACAAGAAGCAGCGAGCTGGATCTAGTCCTAAGGGGACTGGCTCCGCTCGCTGCTTTTTGCATTTCTAGACTAATTTAATATTTAGCTTGGCGCCGGCCCGTCTATCCTTTCGACTAACTGGCGCGGCCACAGGGCCCCTGGGGTTTGCTGCTTTTCTGTTCGGTCAACCATACTGGTGACTATCCACTTAAGCCGGATCCTCGCGCCTTGGAGGCCAGAACATGAACACGCAGGCTAAAGAACACGCCGTCCCTGATTCCGCGACCGGCGATGCCGCGCGCGCCATCGATTTGGTCAAAACATATGGGCACGGCGAAGCCAAAGTCACTGCCTTGGATCATGTTGACATCGGCTTCGAGAAGAACCGCTTCACAGCGATCATGGGCCCGTCTGGATCCGGCAAATCAACGCTTATGCACTGCATGGCGGCCCTCGACAGCCCCACCAGCGGCCAGACCTATATCGGGGAGACCGAACTCTCTGAGCTCAACGAAAAGCAGATTACAACCCTGCGCCGCGACCGACTCGGATTTATCTTCCAGGCTTTCAACCTGGTCCCGACACTGACCGCCGCGGAAAACATCACCCTGCCGCTCGACGTTGCCGGCAAGAAGGTTGATTCTTCCTGGTTTCAAGAAGTCACCACGCGCCTCGGCCTGGCAGACCGACTTAACCACCGACCCAGTGAGCTCTCGGGTGGCCAGCAACAACGAGTCGCCTGTGCACGCGCACTCGTCGCCCGACCAGAGATCATTTTTGGCGACGAACCAACCGGCAACCTGGACTCGAACAGTTCTCAAGAAGTGCTCGACATCCTCCGCACAGCGGTCGACCACGACGACCAGACCGTCGTCATTGTGACTCACGACCCAAAGGCAGCCAGTTATGCCGACCGGGTGCTTTTCCTCGCGGACGGCAAGGTTGTCCACGAATTGGAAAGCCCAACTGCCGAAGACATCCTCTCGACGATGAGCCGAATCGAGGACTACTGATGCCACAGAGCGCCAATGGGTCCTGCATCAGCGGGGCAGCTGCGGTGGGGCGCTTGAGCTTTCGCTCCATTGCAGCACACAAGGTCCGGCTGCTGCTGACAGTCCTCGCTGTCATTCTTGGAACCGCGTTTATCGCCGGCTCCCTGATGTTCACAGCGGGGCTTTCCCGAACCTTTGATTCGCTCGTCGACGGAGAGATGAAGAACGTCGATGCAGTGGTCAGTGCCTCGCCCTCGCCGCATGAAGGCTCCAGCGGCGGTGCGGGCGGACAGTCCACAGGTTCGCAATCACGCAACTCTGGTGACACCGCTGAAACCGTTGCCGGGGGTCAAGCGACGAGCGCGGGGGAGGATGCTACGCGGGCACCGGCTGACCGTGCAGCGGGTCAACCCCAAGCGCCCTCCAACCGACGCATCAGTGAGGACGATCTGCGTCGTATCCAACAGATGCCCGGTGTCAGCCAGGTGAACATCGCTGACCAGGTCCAAGCTGTTGCCGCCACGGCAAGCGGCGAGACTTTGAAGTCGGCCCCCGCGCCAACGATGCTGCAGCCCTTCTACAATGGCGAAGAATCGGTGAAGGGCGAGACGCACATTATCGACGGTGCCGCGCCCACAGCCGCCGGCGAAGTGGCCATCAACGCCAGCGCGGCAGAAACCCATGGCGTCAAGGTCGGGGACCGGCTGAAGGTCGTCACTTCGCGGAACCAGGACGAGGTGACAGTCACCGGCATTTACGATTCCGATATCGAAACCGGCGGCTTCATCGGTCTATCGGTTGCCGCTGAGACCTTCAAGGAGAAATTCCTACAGTCGGGGGAACCGCGCACTCTTTATGTCGGCTCGGCCCCCGGCACCACCGCAGACGAGCTTGTTGACCGCCTGGCTGCCGAATTCCCCTATAGCGTTCAGACGGGGGAGGAGGTCTCCGAGGAGCTTTCCGCTGAGATTTCGAAGGCGCTGAGTTTCGTCAGCTACTTTTTGATCGCCTTCGGGCTCGTGGGCCTGCTGGTAGGGACCTTCATCATTGCCAACACCTTCTCGATGATCGTGGCGCAGCGGATGCGGGAATTCGCTCTGCTCCGCGCCCTGGGTGTCTCCCGCGGCCAACTCACGGCTTCCGTGGTTTTCGAGGCCGCGGTGGTGGGCGTCCTCGGCTCGGCTCTCGGTGTGCTTGCCGGAATGGGGCTAGTGAAGGCCATCTATGCGGTTCTCGAAAGCACTGGTGCGGGGCTCCCTGCGGGCGGGATCGTCCTGACACCTTTGGCGGTCGCGCTCCCCATGATCGTCGGAGTGCTCGTCACCATCCTCAGTGCGTGGGCACCCGCCCGCAGTGCAGGGGCCACTCGCCCCGTCGAGGCCATGCGTTCCGGTGACGCCAGCAGCTCCAGCTCCCTGGTGGGGCGCACCATTGCCGGAGGGCTCGCCTTCGCGGTCGGTGTCGCTATTGCCCTCGCCGGGGCGCTCGGCGACGGCTGGAGCACGAAGACGCGGGCCATTCTGGTCGGGGTCGCTGCGGTCCTTGTCATCCTGGGGACGTTCCTGGCTTCACCGGCGGTCGCGCGTCGCGCTGTGCCAGCGATCGGCCGGGTTGTTGGGCTGCCTTTCGGCACCGTCGGCGCACTCGCGCGGAAGAACTCCGCCCGGAACCCACGGCGCACCGCCACCACCGCCTTCGCCCTCACCCTGGGACTGGCGCTCGTCGGAGCCGTCGGGATGCTGGGAGCGTCGATGAAGGCCTCCGTGGCCGAGGTGACCGAAACCGCAGTGAAGGCCGACTTCGTGGCGACCGGTCCGTCGAATAGCGGGTTCCCCGTTCCGAACGGTGCCGTCCGCGCGGTGCAGGACACTCCGGGAGTGGGAACCGTCGGAGTGATGGGCAGCTCCCTCGTGAACATCGAGGGCATCGGCGCCTTTGCCGGACAGCCCTTCGCGAATTACTACGGAGGCAACCCCCACGACGGGATTGTGCTCGAGACCGTTGAAGGCAAGACAGAACTCGCGGATGAGGGCTTCATCGCGGATACCAAGACCGCCGCCTCCCACGGCTGGAAGGTCGGCGAAAGCTACCCAGCCCACCTCGGCAAGGTTTCGGCTGGAAAGAAACTCCCTCTGCTCGGCACCTACGAGCCCAATCAGGCGCTCGGCCCCTACGTGTTGAGCCGGGCCGGAGTGGAGAGCGTGCAGCCCTCCGCTCAGGGGCAGTGGCCCGGCCAGATCATGGCCCTTATGGTCACCGCGGCGCCGGGGGAGGGCGGCGGTGAGCAGAGCGTGCCGACCGAGCTCCAAGAAGAGCTTCGGGAGGCCACGAGGGACTACATCGTGGTTCAGGTCCTCACCCCAGCGGAGGCCTCGGGTGAGGCTGCCGTCATGGTCGACCAGATGCTGAACATCCTCTACGCGCTGCTCGCACTGGCCATTGTCGTGGCCATTCTCGGGATCGTGAACACGCTGGCACTGAACGTCATCGAACGGCGTCAGGAGATCGGCATGCTTCGCGCGATCGGCACGATGCGTGGCCAGATCCGCCGCATGATCACCCTGGAGGCCGTGCAGATCGCGGTCTATGGGGCGATTGTTGGCGTCCTCATCGGGCTCGGCCTGGGCTGGGCTTTCGTCACGGTCCTCGCGGGGGAGGGGCTGGAAGAACTCGCCGTCCCGTGGCTGCAGCTGGTGCTCATGCTCCTTGGCTCCGCGCTCGTGGGCGTGGTTGCCGCCGCCTGGCCTGCGATCAAGGCGGGGCGTACCCCTCCGCTGGAGGCCATCGCGGATTAGGGAAGCCAGCCGCCGCTGAGGTAGCTGGCAGCCACGGTGATGTGTGCGCGGGGCCACGACCAGCGCAAATATAGTTTTCTTAAGGCAAATACTTCGTTTTGCCAACAAATTACCAATGTGTGATGTTTAATCCCCTCTATGACGAAGATCACACGAGGGGGACAGCCGTGGCGAGCTCGTTCCGCATCTTTCATTGCCACCAGCATTCTTTCCACCACTCTGATCGCAGGGGCAGGATTCGTTGCTCACGCTGACGAATCCTCCTCGAAGGATCAGGAATTCGGGGCAACGATGTCCTCCGTTGGCTCCAGCGAGGGCGGGGCTCTCGGTTCTTCCGGCACGGGGAAGGCGCCGGAGCAGGGCGATCATGACGCCTTCTACGACACTGATGGCGTCACCACGACCACTCCGGGTGAGATCCTCAAGACCGAGACTGTGCCTTATAACCCCGCACCGCGGGGCATGAAGGGCTACGTCCCGAAGACCGTCGACCGCATCATGTACACCACCACCAACGCACACGGCGAGCTCACCCCGGTGACTGGCTACATCATGGAGCCGCGCGCCGAGTGGAAGGGTAAGGGCGAGCGCCCGACCGTCATTATCGGCCGCGGCACCGTCGGCCAAGGCGATAAGTGCGCCCCGACCCGCAACTGGCCGCTGCACAACCTCCAGGACCCGGTCCAGAGCGGGCGTGGTGTCAACCTCGAGGGTATCTACGACGTCGCGTTCGCCAAGTACGGCGTGCGCGTCATCGTCACCGACTACATCGGCATGGGCACCGACGAGGTTCACACCTACATGAACCGCCTCGACCAGGCCCACGCGATGATCGACGCGGGCCGCGCGGCGCGCAACATCGTCGAGAAGAATGGCGGGAAGTTCGGGAAGGTCGCCTTCTACGGCCACTCCCAGGGTGGCGGCGCGTCCACCGCGGCCGTCGAGGAGGCCCCGAACTACGGCAAGGACCTCGACGTCGCGGGTGCCTACGCCTCCGCGCCACCGGCAGACCTGAACGCCGTGCAGCAGAATATCGACGGCTCCGACCTGATGGGCGCAATCGGCTTCACCATCAACGGCATGCTGGCCCGCTACCCGGAGCTGCGTCCGCTGCTGGAGGAGCACCTCAACGAGGAGGGTGAGAAGGCCCTTGCCGCCACCGCCGAGATGTGCACCGACGAGATCATGGATAACTTCGGCCACCAGGAGACCCGCAACTGGACCAAGGACGGCCGCTCCCTGACCGAGCTGCTCAAGGATATGCCGGATGCGCAGAAGGCCCTGGAGGATCAGAAGATCGGTAACGGCAAGCCCGAGGCCCCAGTCATGATTGTCTCTGGCCGCTACGACCGCAACGTCGAGTACAACCAGGCGAAGGTCCTGGCGAAGACCTGGCGCGACAAGGGCGCCAGCGTCGTCTACAAGGATGACTTCATGCCACCGATCGGCGAGTACAACCACCTCGCCCAGGCCGCAACCGGAGCCCCGTACGGCCTGGACTTCATTATCGCCCGCTTCAACGACCTGCCGGTCAAGGGCGAGGGTGGCGACTACACCACCGAGTCCTCGCTGCAGGGCTCCAGCCAGTCCTCCTCCGAGGGGTATGGACTCCTGGGGTCCAGCCAGCCCTTCCTGGGTAGCTCCGCCAGGGACTAAGTACTAGCCAACGCTAGTGCCAGCGGGCCGCCGGTCGGCGGCCCTGGCAAAGCCCGCAGCGCTTGCTGTGGGCTTTTAGCCGTTGAGCTCGCGGCTGGCGATTTCCGCACCTTCCACGAGGGACTGCAGCTTAGCCCATGCGATCTGCTCGTGGAGGCGCCCGCCCAGGCCGCAGTCCGTCGATGCGATGACGTTCTCCGGGCCAACGAGCTCGGCGAACTGAATGATGCGGTCTGCGACGAGGCGCGGGTGCTCCACCACATTCGTGGAGTGGGAGACTACACCCGGGTAGATCACGGTGCCCTCCGGCAGCTTGTGGTCCTGCCAGACACGCCACTCGTGGGCGTGGCGTGGTGAAGCGCCCTCGAAGGAGTAGCCGCCGACCTCGGCGCGCAGGATCTCCTCGACGATATCGCCGAACGGCACGTCGGTGACGTGCGGGCCGTGCCAGGAACCCCAGCAGATGTGCAGGCGGGTCTGCTCGCGCGGCAGATCCTTCACGGCGTGGTTGATGGCGTCCACGCGGGTGCGGATGTACGCCCGGTAGTCCTCGATGGACGGCTCCGGGTTGATCTGGTCCCAGGACTCCGCCAGCGACGGGTCATCGATGGATACCGTCAGCCCAGCATCGGTGATGGCGCGGTACTCTTCCGCCATCGCGTCGGCACAGGCCCAGACGACGTCCTCATCCGTCTCGTAGTACTCGTTCTTCAGTCGGGCCGCGGACCCCGGGGACAGGGCGGCGACGAAGCCCTCGGTGGCACCGGTCTTCTTCATGGCGTTAGTCAGCAGCTGGACGTCGGTGTCGATCTGCTCCTTGCCGATGTAGGTGATCGGGCCGGTGATCTTCGGGTTACCGACGGAAGCGCGGTTGGTGAGGATGCCGGAGGCCGGGTCCTCATAAGCCTCGCTGAAGAGGGCGCGGTCGCGGCGGTCGGCGAAGCTGGTGAGGCGGATGTTGCCCGGCTCGGAGCGGACGGCGTCCTGGTTTGCCCAACGATCCTCGTCGGTCATGGTCAGGCCACCTAGGCGGGAGAAGCTGTAGTTCCACCACGCGCCGTAGTCCACGGCGCCGCTGGTGACGTGCCCGTACTCGCCTTCGTTGATGATGCTGACACCCATCTCGTGCTGCTTGGCGACGACCTTGTCGATGGATTCCTGCAGGATGCCCAGGAAGTCCTCTCGCTCGATCTCGCCGGCGGAGAACTTGTTGTTGACCTCGAGTAGTTCCTTCGTACGCGGCAGGCTGCCGACGTGCGTGGTTTTGATGTTGACGCTCATGGTCTTTACTTCGCTTTCATTGGTCGTGGGGCCAGCGTTGCCACTGGCTGTGGGTGTTGCCCAGTCTATCTGTGCCGGGAGGCGGCCTGAATGAGTGGGGCTGGTAGACCGCCGGGGCAAGCTGCTGCCGCGACCAGAGCCGTGTCTGGGAGGGGAACTAAGATCGAAGGCATGACCGATGGTGAGAAGAAAAGCACTGATCAGAACGCCAAGACCCTGGGGGCCACCCCGAACTCCGATATCGCGAGCCTGCCGGGGGCGCACCGCGATGTGCAGGAAGGCGTGGAGCCGCTGACCCCTGCCGAGCAGCTGGTGCAGCTCAATAATTTCTTTGAGGACAATTACCCGGAGATCTTCCGCTCGCTGACGACCGACGAGGGGGCGGAGTATACGCAGCAGGGCCAGCCGGTTCCGCAGGAACTTAAGGCGGCTACGGAGCGCATGTGGTCGAAGGTCCCGGACCTGCTGACGCACAGTAGCCAGCTGGTGTTGGGGGCCGGCTTGGATCACGCGATGCCGCATGTGGCCTTCTGCCGGTCGGGTGTGAGCTCTGCGGCGTGGTCGGCGGGGCAGCCTGGTGTTGCTGAGCTTTCACAAGGCGTGGGTGCGACGGTGCTGCGTCCGGACGAGCCCACCGGTGCGCTCGCGATCTCTCTGCACGGCGGGCCGGGCTGGTTCGGTGATCGGCAGGCGCACGAGCAGCTCTGGCAGCCGTTGTTCGCAGCGCTGGCCCAGCAGTCCGGCGTCACCATCGTGGATCTGACCTATCCGCTGCCCCTGGCTGGCGGCGATGGCGCGCGGGGCTGGGAGGCGACGGTCGCGGCCGTGGGACAGGCCTTCGACGCCGTGCGCGGCAGCGCCGAGGCCCTGGGCTGCGATGAGGCTCGGGCCGGAATCGTGGCATTCGGCTCCGGATTGGTCGCTGCAGCGCAGGCCCTGCGCGAGGCGGCGTGGGTGGCGGCGCTGAGCCCACGTATCGCGGGCCCGCTGGAGGAACTGGAGGGGGAGAAGCTGGGTATTCCGGCACTGCTTTCTATTGCCAGCGAGGACTCGCGCGCCACCCCGGCGGAGCGCGCGGCCAGCTTCGCGGAGTCGGTGTTCTCCGAGGTTGATACCCAGGCATTCCTGAGTGAGCACATCATCGCTCCGCCGACCGTGTGGCGCGAGCGGGTGAGCGCGGCAGGGCAGTGGCTAGCCCGCTGCTAAGCGTCGAGCGCTGCACGTTGCGGTAGGGGCGCGGTAGCGGCGCGGCGCTGTTTCCTGCCCGGGGGTTTGTGCAGGCTGCTTGTTAGGTGCCCGGTCGTCTATCGGGTGCCATCAGTAACCCGACGTGGGGAGAGTGACATTACCCCCGCCCTTGGTCTTCGTTGAACAATCCTATAAAGTGACCTAAATCACTGATGGAAAGGTGCGACTATGACCACGAATCCCAACCAGGCTGAAACACAGCCAGGAGCAGCCTCTACCCCAGTGGATAGCACTGACGCCAAGGCCGCTAAGGCAAAGCGTCGGGCCACCCGCGCAACCACTATGGGTGCCATGTTCCTGATGGCCACCAGCGCCATCGGCCCAGGCTTCATCACGCAGACCAGCGTGTTCACCGTCCAGCTGGGCGCCGCCTTCGCCTTCGCGATCCTGGTGTCGATCCTCGTGGACATCGCCATCCAGCTGAACGTCTGGCGCGTCCTCGGTGTCTCCGGGATGCGAGCCAATGAGCTCGGCAACGCGGTCGTCCCAGGCCTCGGCTGGGTCATGGGCGCGTTCGTCTTCGTGGGCGGCCTGATCTTCAACATCGGCAACATCGGTGGCGCGGGCCTCGGCACGAACGCAATGCTCGGCGTCGACCCCATCATCGGTGGCGCGATCTCCGCGCTGGTCGCCGCGCTGGTCTTCCTCTCCAAGTGGGCCGGTGCAGCCCTGGACCGCATCGTCGTGATCCTCGGTGCCCTGATGATCCTGCTGATGATTTACGTGGCCATCGTATCCGCCCCACCCGTCGGTGAGGCGCTGAAGCAGACCGTGGTTCCGGATCAGATCGACTTCGTCATCATCACCACCCTCATCGGCGGAACGGTTGGCGGCTACATCACCTTCTCCGGCGCGCACCGCCTCATCGACTCCGGCCTGACCGGCCCGGAGCACGCCAAGGACATCACCCGCGTCTCCGTCACCGGCATCCTCGTCACCGGCGTGATGCGCACCCTGCTCTTCCTCGCCATCTTCGGCGTCGTCGCTTCCGGTGTGGCCCTGTCCGGCGACAACATCGCCGCCGATGCCTTCCGCGCCGCCGCCGGCGAGATCGGCGTCCGCTTCTTCGGCATCGTCCTGTGGGCCGCCGGCCTGACCTCCGTCATCGGCGCGTCCTTCACCTCCGTGAGCTTCGTGACCACGCAGAAGATCGCACCACGGACCCGCAACCTGCTGACCCTCGCATTCATCCTGGTCTGTGCCGTCGCCTACGTCATCCTGAACCAGGCGCCGCAGAAGCTGTTGATCTTCGCCGGTGCATTCAACGGCCTGATCCTGCCGATCGGCTTCGGCGTGGTGCTGTGGGTGGCCTGGCGCCGCCGCGACCTGCTGAAGGGCTACAAGTACCCGGTGTGGCTGTGGTCCATTGGTGCGATCACCTGGCTGCTGACCCTCTGGCTCGGCTGGCGCTCCCTCTCCGGGATCGTCGCCATGTGGGCCTAGGCGAAGAGGAGGTCGAGATGAGTACCAGCACGCACGAGATGTCGCCGGCAGCTGCCCGCGCTGCCTTCCGCGAGGGACTGGCCGTGCCGACCACCGGTTACTCGGATGGTTACGCGCAGGCCAACCTCATGGTCCTGCCGAAGGAGTACGCCTTCGACTTTCTGCTTTTTGCCCAGCGCAACCCCAAGCCCTGCCCCATCCTCGGGGTGCTCGAGCCGGGTCAGCTGAACTCCGAGCTGCTGCCCGGCGGGGACATCCGCACCGACATCCCGAAATACCGCGTCTACCGCGACGGTGCGCTGGCAGGCGAGTACCCGGACGTCACCGAATTCTGGAGCGACGACCTCGTGAGCTTCCTCATCGGCTGCTCCTTCACCTTCGAAGGTGCCCTGCTGGACAACGGCATCCCGGTCGCCCACATCGAGCAGGGGCGCAATGTCCCGATGTATAAGACGTCCATTCCGACCGCTCCCGCAGGGAGGTTTCACGGCCCGCTGGTGGTCTCGATGCGGCCGATCCCGGCGTCCCAGATTGCGGACGCCGTCCGCGTGACATCCCGCTACCCGGCGGTCCACGGTGCGCCGGTGCACGTGGGCGACCCTGCCGCGATTGGCATTAACGACCTCGCGTCCCCTGACTACGGCGACGCCGTCGAGATCCCAGACGGACACATCCCGGTGTTTTGGGCTTGCGGCGTCACCCCGCAGGCTGCGGTGATGGAGACCAAGCCCAGCCTGGCGATCGCCCACGCGCCGGGACACATGCTGGTCACCGACGCCCGCGACCTGCAATACCAGGTCCCCTAAAACGCGCCCTTTCGGCACTAGGGGTTAGTGGAGCTAGGGGATAGTGGAGCCAGGGGGTTAGTGGGAGAGGTACTTCTGAACCGCAGTGGGGGTGGAGATGAGCGAGTCCTCGAGTATGTCCGCGGCCTCGTTGAAGTTCATCCTCTCGAGGGCGTTCATGACCTCGCGGTTTTTTGCTACGAAGGGGGCATGAAACTCGGGCTCCGCCTCCAGAACCTGGAGGAAGGCCAGGCGCATCAGCGCGAGGATGCGGTCCATCATGTCCTCGACCATCGAGGAACCCACCCCAGCGACGATGACCCGGTGGAAACGCTGGTTCGCGTCCGCGACCTTCGCGAGGTCGCCCTCCTCCAGAGCCTGTTCCGCCGCGGCGACGATCGTTGAGAGACGGGGGACGTCGACATCCGCGGTGCGCAGTGCATTCGGTTCGATGAAGGCGCGGGCGGTATAGAAGTCCGCGACATCTGCGACCGTGGGCTTGGCGATGAACACGCCTCGGTGGTGGATTCGGGTCACCAGGCCCTGGCTCGCGAGCTCGGCGAAGCCTTCGCGCAGGGTATTTCGGGACACGTCCAAGCGCTCGGCGAGCTGAACCTCGTTGAGCTTTTCCCCCGGCTGATAGTGCCCGCGGGAGATCTCCTGGCGGAGTTGATTGGCGACCGTTTGGGACCTCATGATGAACAATCCTAGGCAACGCCACTCCAGGGCAGGAAGCCAGGAGGCGGTTAAGGGGCAGCGCAGCGCCTAGGAAGAGGCCCCACGGGGAGAATCAACACCCGTGGGGCCTCCTGCAAGGGGAGGGGCTGGCTCCGGTTACGCGCCGTACCCAGCCCGTTCAGAAGCTCTAGCTGATGCGGGCCAGGACCTCACCCTGAGCCACAGAGCCGCCCTCGGCGATATCGGAACGGCGCAGCGTGCCTGCAGCCGGCGCCTTGACCGGGGACTCCATCTTCATCGCTTCGATGATCGCCACGGTGTCGCCCTCCGCGACCTCAGCGCCGTCCTCGACCTTCCAGCCGATAAGCACACCAGCGTAGGGGGAGGTGATGGCATCCGCATCCGCCGGTTCGGATGCAGCGGAACCAGCGGAGCCCTTTGCCGCTGCGGTCTCGGCGCTAACCGCCGAGCCCTGCGCCGGGGCCGCGCCCAGCCCGGAGAGCACGCTCATCGGCAGGCCCACCCGGTGCAGCTTGCCGTCGATCTCGATGTTGACTTCCGTGCGCTCCGTGTATGCGGCCTCCACGTCAGTGTTGCCATCCCCGAAGCCCGGGACGTACTCCTTATCCACCCAATCCGTGTACACATCCAGGTGATCCTCGGCGAAGGCCGGGTGGTGGATGATGTCCTTGTGGAACGGGATGACCGTGCGCACACCTTCGATCTTCAGGTCCCGCAGCGCCTCCTCAGAGCGGCGCAGCGCCACTTGGCGGTTCGGACCCCACACGATGAGCTTCGCGATCAGCGAGTCGTAGCTGCCTGGGATGGTAGACCCGGAGCGCACGCCGGTGTCGACGCGGACGCCAGGGCCGGTTGGTGGCTCGAAGGTCCGGACCAGACCCGGGCAGGGGACGAAGCCGTTCGCGGCGTCCTCGGCATTGATGCGGAACTCAAAGGCGTGGCCGGTCGGGACGGGGTCGGCGTCGAAGGAGAGCTCCAGGCCAGCGGCGATGCGGAACTGCTCCTGGACGATGTCCACCCCGGAGACCACCTCGGTGACCGGGTGCTCGACCTGGACGCGGGTGTTGACCTCGAGGAAGGAGACGGTGCCGTCCTCGGCGACGATGAACTCCACCGTGCCAGCGCCGGTGTAGCCAGCCTCGCGGCAGATCTCGCGGGCGCCTTCGTAGATGGACGTGTTCTGCTCATCAGTCAGGAACGGCGCCGGGGCCTCCTCGACGAGCTTCTGGAAGCGGCGCTGCACGGAGCAGTCGCGGGTACCGACGATGCGGACGTTGCCGTGGGTATCCGCCAGCACCTGGGCCTCGACGTGGCGCGGCTTGGTGAGGAACTTCTCCACGTAGCACTCGCCGCGACCGAAGGCTGCCTTGGCCTCGCGGCCCGCGGAGGCAAAGCCCTCCTCGATATCCGCTTCCTCGTGCACGACCTTCAGGCCACGACCACCGCCACCGAAGGCTGCCTTGATGGCGATCGGCATGCCGTGCTCGGCGGCGAAGTCCCGGGCCTCCTCCCAGCTCTCAATCGGCTGATCGGTGCCGGGGGCCAGCGGGGCGCCGACCTTGGTGGCCAGCTGGCGGGCAGCGACCTTATCGCCCAGGGTTTCGATGGCCTCCGGGGAGGGGCCGACCCACACCAGCCCGGCGTCCTGCACCGCGCGGGCGAAGTCCGCGTTCTCGGCGAGGAAGCCGTAACCCGGGTGCACGCAGTCCGCGCCGCTGCGGGCCACGATGTCCAGCAGCGCCGGGATATTCATGTAGGTATCGGCGGCGGATTCCCCGCGCAGCGGGTAGGCCTCGTCCGCGAAGACGGGGTGCTGGTTATCGGCATCCGCGTCGGAGTACACCGCGACCGACTCGATGCCCAGGTCGCGAGCGGCGCGCGCGATGCGCACGGCGATTTCGCCACGGTTGGCGATGAGGACCTTCTTCAGCGGCAGGGCTGGGGTCGGTTGTTCGTTGTAGAAGGTGCTCACTGTTCTTCCTCCTGGGTATCGGTGTTCTGGTCGGTGGGGTTGATCGGCAGTTCTGCCAGCGTATCGGGGTCGACGGCACGGAAGGTGACGGTGCTGCCGGGCGGGAGCTGACCGGCGGCGTCCATGTCCTCTGGGATGACCGTCGCGATGACGGGGTACCCGCCGGTGACGGGGTGGTCGGCGAGGAAGAGCACGGGCAGGCCATTGGGTGGGACCTGAATGGAGCCGGGCAGCATGCCTTCGCTGGCCAGCTCCTCCTCGTGCTCGCGGGTCAACTCGGCACCCTCGGGGCCGGTCATGCGCAGCCCGATGCGGTTGGACTGGCCAGAGACCTCCCAGGTTGTGCTGAGGAAGTCCCGCACGGTCTGCTCTGCGAACCAGTCGTCGCGGGGGCCGAGGACGCAACGCAGGGTTGCGGCGTTCGTGCTGTCCGCCGGGTTGAGGATGGTGGGGTCCACCGCGGTGCGCGTGGCTCGCCCGGCCTTGAGTACGTCGCCGTCCGCAAGTGGTGCCGGCCCCATTCCGGATAGGACGTCACTCGCGGCGGAATCGAGGACGGTATCCGTGGCGAGCCCGCCGCGGATCGCCACGTAGCTGCGGGCCCCGGTGCCGGTGGGGCGCACGGCGAGCTCCTCGCCCGCGAGCAGCCCGATCGGCTGCGCGAGGGTCTTGGTCGCCTGCTGCCCGCTGCGGGTGCTGACCTCCACCGTGGCCTCTGCACCGGTGACCGCGAGGACGGTGTCCACGTTCGCGGTGATGCGCAGTCCGCCGATGTTCTCAATCACGGCGGCGCTGGAGCGGTTGCCCACCGCGGCGTTGGCTGCGCGGGCGCTCGCCCGGTCGAGCGCGCCGGAGCGGGTCACACCAATATCGCCGTGGCCCGGGCGGCCGCGGTCCTGCACGAGGCTGAGCAGGCCGGCGTCCGTGAGTGTCGCGACCGGGCGACCAAGGATCGCCGCCTGGGTGCGGTTGTGCTGGGAGGCCGCCTTGCCGGACCCCGCATTCGAGGACGCCGCGCCGCTGGCCTCGGCGCGGACCGCGCGGTAACGCACGATATCGCCGGGGTTCAGCAACGCCGGGTGTTCGGCGCTTGGGTCCCACATGGGGGTCTTGGTGTGGCCGAGCAGCTGCCAGCCACCGGGGGACTGGCGCGGGTAGACGGCGGAGAACTCGCCGGCCAGGCCGACCGCACCCGCGGGCACCGCGGTGCGGGGGTTGGCGCGCCGTGGCACGCTCCACTCGAAGTTCTCGGCGCCTTCGCTGGTGCTGGCATCGGCGGGCACGCAGTAGGTGAAGCCCGGGGCGAAGCCACCGAAGGCGGCCATCCACGCCTGGCTGGTGTGGCGGTTGATGAGTTCCTCGGTGCTGATGCTCAGGTGCTCGGCGGTGCTGGCCAGGTCCTCGCCGTCATAGATCACGTCGATGGTGACCTCGCGTGGGGTGGTCTGGCCAGCAGCAGCGGGGGAGAACCCGGCCAGCGTTTCCACCGCACGCTGGGCATCACGCGGGGTGGCGAACTCCAGCAGCACGGTGCGGGCGGCGGCGATGGCCGAGGTCTGACCGGCCAGCGGCTGGGCCGTCAGCGCGGCGTGCCAGGTCATGACCTCTGCGAGCTCGGGGAGGTCGACCAGGAGGGCACGCGTTCCCGCCCGGTGGATGGTTCGAGGCGTCAGTGGTGCGTCGGTCATAGGAAGGACCTCACAGCAATGCCTTCGCTATCCAGGCTGGCAGCGATGTGCTCGGCCATGGCGACCGCGCCGGGGGAGTCCCCGTGGATGCATACGGATTCGGCTCCGATGCTGATCTCGCTGCCGTCCACTGCGGTGAGCGTGCCCTCGGTGGCGAGGCGGAGGACGCGCTCGGCCACGGCGTCCGGGTCGTGGAGGACGGCGTTCGATTCGCGGCGGGAGACCAGGGTGCCGTCCGGGTTGTAATTGCGGTCGGCGAAGGCCTCGCGGACGGTGCGCAGCCCGGCGGCTTCGGCCTTCTCGATCGCGATGGAGCCGGGGAGCAGCAGTAGCGGCAGGTCGCCGAAGGCCTTCACTCCGTCGACGACGGCCTGGGCCTGGGCCTCGTGGTGCACGATCGTGTTATAGAGCGCGCCGTGGGGCTTGACGTAGGAGACCTTGGTGCCGTGGGAACGGGCCAGTGCGTCGAGGGCACCGATTTGGTAGAGCACCTCGTCGGCGAGCTCGGCGGGCGCGTAGTCGATGAAACGGCGGCCGAAGCCGGGCTTGTCGCGGTAGCCGACGTGGGCTCCGATGGTCACGCCGCGCTCGGCGGCGGCCTCAAGGGTTTTGGCGATATCGTGCGGGTCGCCGGCGTGGAAGCCGCAGGCGGTGTTCGCAGAGGAGACGACGCAGATCATGGCGGCGTCGTCACTCACCGGGTTGCCGGCGTTTGATTCTCCCAGATCGGCGTTTAAGTCGATGAACTGCGCGGAGGTCAAAAGGATCAGCTCCTCCAGAAATTGTTGAACAGTACCTCGAGTGTACGCTGCGTCACGTTTCTGGCGAAGCTAAATGCTACTTCTCGGGGTCTTCCCCTTGTAGCTGCCGATGAGGTGCCGGCGAGCTGTTGCCGGCTACGGGCTACTTGCCCTGGTCAGACTTGAGGAGTTGTTCGGCAAGCCCGCGAAGGATGATGATTCCTTCGTGAAGAGCCGCATGCTGCTCCTCGGAGAGCTGCTCGAGGGCTGCGGCAACCACCTCGTCGCGGGCGCGGTTGGCCTTGTCCGCGACCTCTTTGCCGTGCTGGGTGAGTTCGACGCGGACGATGCGTCCGTCCTCCGGCGTCGAGACGCGACGCACGTGTCCCCATCCCTCCAGGCGGGAGACGTGCTGGCTCATTGTCGGCTGGGCGACGTCCTTAATCTCCGCGAGCTCGGACATCGTGAGCGGGCCACCTTCCAGCGCGGTCAGCGTGGCGAGTTGAGAGGTGGTGAGGCCAGAGGCGTGATCGACGCGGCGAAGCATATTGACGCTCGAGCGGATCGATTCGCGCGTCTCGGCGGCGAGGTCAACGAGGCGATCGTTGGGGGTCATGGCACCAGGGCTTTCGGGGCTCAGGTTGTGCCCGCTGGACAGGGGCGGGGTGGTGGGGGCTGTGCGGGGCGGGCTGACCCGACCCGCCGGGACTGACAGTCCCTTTGGTTAGGGTGTTTGTAGCCTACTTGCGTTCGTCGCGCAAAACCACGAGGCTGTGGCGATCCTTCTGGACTTCCTCCCAGCGGTCAATCAGCCCCTCCAGGCGGCGCCACTGATTAGACGGGATCGCCCGCTCGGCGTCCTTCCACACCTTCTCGTCGCTGGTTCCCCAGGCCACCGGCATCGGCAGAACCTCCTGGAAGAGCTCTGAGCGACGGGAACGCTGTGCACCCGTCACCGCCATCGACGGCACCCGAGCCCCGACCTCGCGCGGCACCCCGGGGATGGAGGTCACCGTGCGGGCGGCCAGTGCTGGCTCGATCAGGTTCGGACCCGGGTTGGCCTTCGACTTCGTGCTGGCGTCCACCAGAGAGAGCAGCACCATGTCGCGCGGATTGACCTTCGCGATGACTGCCGGGGCCAGCTGGTACATGTCGTAATACTGCTGCGGGCTGCCCATCGCCTTCGGGAGTGCGGGGATGATGATCCAGCACAGGGCGCCGAAGATACCCAGCGAGATCGTGAACCCGATCGTGCGCCCCTGCCAACCATTGACGGCCACCAGGATGGCGATGATTACAAACATCAGTGCGCCCAGGATCGCGGCGGAAATCTGCAGGCGCTTCGCATCTCGGAAGAACTCATTGTGCTTCCGCGCGTAGTCCTCCTCGACGGGGACATGAAACTCAGTCATTGCTGAAATGTGCCTTCCTTATTAATTATTCTCCACCGGATCCGGCAGGTCCGCCGCATCCATGATGCCGTAGCCATAACCCTGCTCCGCGAGGAAACGCATGCGGTGGGCTGCGTAGTCAGCATCGAGCGTATCCCGCGTGACAACGGTATAGAAAAAGGCGCCACCACCGTCCGGCTTCGGTCGCAGGATGCGACCCAAGCGCTGCGCTTCCTCCTGCCGGGAACCAAACGTGCCCGAGATCTGGATCGCCACGCTAGCCCCCGGGAGGTCGATCGAGAAGTTCGCGACCTTAGACACCGCCAGCGTCGTGATCTCCCCATCCCGGAACTGCTGATAGAGCTTTTCCCGCTTCGCGGTGCTGGTCTTGCCGTCGATGACCGGCACGTCCAGCTCCTCGGCGATCTCCTCCAGCTGGTCCACGTAGGCGCCAATGATCAGCGCAGGCTCCTCAGGGTGCATCGCGAGCAGTTTCTTGACCACGCGGTTCTTCGCCGGGGTGGTGGCCGCCAGCCGGTACTTATCGGACTGCTCGGCGCTCGCATAAACCATTCGTTCGGACTCACTGAGCTGCACGCGCACCTCGGTGCAGTCCGCCGGGGCGATCCAGCCCTGCGATTCGATGTCCTTCCATGGGGCGTCGTAGCGCTTCGGCCCGATCAGGCTGAATACGTCGCCTTCGCGGCCGTCCTCGCG
>NZ_JASONC010000024.1:0-19498 GCF_030217065.1 Corynebacterium sp. UMB4614 | reverse complement strand
TCAATCGGCATCCAAAAAGGCCACATCTAACCCCGCGACACGCCGGAGTCAGACACACATTTTGTCGTTTAACCCGCGCTTGACCAGCCTAAACACAAGAAAACCCCTAGTCCGAAGACTAGGGGTGAACCTTTGCCGTCGGGGCAACAGGATTTGAACCTGCGACCCCTCGCTCCCAAAGCGAGTGCGCTACCAAACTGCGCCATGCCCCGGCCACACTTTCGCGAACCTAAGCTCGCGTTGCGTGCGCTCTAACCATACGTTAGCCCTGGGGAAAGTCCAAACCGCTGTGTGCAGCCTGGAATCCCCCGCTATAACCGCTGGTCAGAGTGGAGGGAACGACGGGAATCGAACCCGCGTCTTCAGCTTGGAAGGCTGAGGTATTAGCCACTATACGACGTTCCCAGAAAGCAATCTTCGCATCATGCCGGCCCGGCGTGAGCACGAAGCTTGCTGTGGATAGACACCCTACACGATGGCGCGGTCAACTACCCAACCGGCGCCACCGGGGTGAGCCGTGGAGTTTAGGCCTCCGGAAGGGCCGGAGCCTCACCGGTCTTCTCGTACTCAGCGAGGATGTCGATACGACGCTGGTGGCGCTCCGCCTCGCTCCACTCCTGGGCGATGAAGGCGTCCACGATGGCCAGTGCCTCCTCCTCGGAGTGCATACGGCCGCCCAGGCCGATCAGCTGGGCATTGTTGTGCTCGCGGGCGAGCTTCGCGGTCTCCACGGACCAGGCCAGCGCGCAGCGTGCGCCCGGTACCTTGTTCGCGGCGATCTGCTCGCCGTTGCCCGAACCACCCAGGACGATGCCCAGGGAGCCTTCGTCGGCAACGACCCGGCGGGCTGCCTCGATGCAGAAAGCCGGGTAGTCGTCGTTCGCGTCGTAGGTGTGTGCACCGCAGTCGATGACCTCGTGGCCAGCGGCCTTGAGGTGGTCTGCGATGAGGTTTTTCATGTCAAAACCGGCGTGATCGGCACCAAGATAAATTCGCATGATCTTTAGCCTACCGCAGTCTCCGTGGCGCTCGGATCCTCCGTGCGGGTCCGCTTGAGCTCGAAGAAGTGCGGGTAGCTACCCAGGGTGACGGAGGCGTCGAAAAGCTGGCCTGCCTGCTCCCCCTTCGGCACGCGGGTCAGCACAGGGCCGAAGAAGCCGCGGCCGTCGATGTCCACGATCGGGGTGCCGACCTCGTCGCCAACCAGGGAGATTCCGTGCCGGTGGGTCTCCTTCAGTTCGTCGAGGAATGCGTTCTCGGCGTGGGGGCGCAGCCCGATGCGGTCGATGAAGCCCTCCGGCAGGTCGAGCTTCTCCACGACCTCGGCGATGAGGTCGTCGTAGCAACCGATGTAATCCCGCTCGCCGCGGTTCTCGTTGTGGATGGCCTCGCCCATCAGGGTGTAGTAATCGGCGATCTGATCCGGGTGCTTGGTGTAGATCGCAGCAGCGGCCAGCGCCGGTGCCCAGGCTGCCTCCATGCGGTCCATGTAGGCGGGGTCGAGGTCGCGGCCGTCGTTGAGGACGGACAGGCTCATCGGGATGAAGTTCACCTTCACGTCGCGGACCTTCTCCACCTCCAGCAGCCAGCGGCTGGTCACCCAGGCGAAGGGGCAGGTGACGTCGAAGTACATGTTCAGCTCGTTCGTGGTGGCCACGGCGGGCTCCTTTCCTTTTCTTCTTCTGTTCTTCCCGCCACTGTATACATCTCGCCGGACTCCACGTTTTCTTAACGACGACGCCCTCGGGTGCAAGGAGCGAAAATCCGTGTCCGGGCCCGCGCGTAGGGTGGAGCGCATGACCTCAACGAATCTCACTCAGACCGAAGCTCAGGCCCGCGCCGAGCTGATCTCCGATGTCCACTACACCGTGGAGCTGGACCTTTCTGCCGGCGAGGATATGCAGCGCGAGCAGTTCCCGAGCCGCACCACGATCGACTTCCGCTCTGGCGCTGGCTCCACCTTCGTGGATTTCCGGGCGCGCGAGGTGAACTCCGTCCACCTCGATGGGAAGGACATCACCGAGCAGGCCATCGGTACCGGCGACTACGACGCCACCGCGGGCATCGTCCTTGCTGATCTTGCTGAGGGCGAGCACCAGCTGGTGGTGGACGCGCTGGGCGATTATTCCGTCACGGGCGAGGGTCTGCACCGCTTCCAGGACCCTGCGGACGGCAATATTTACCTCTACTCCCAGTTCGAGACCGCCGACGCGAAGCGTGTCTTCGCCTGCTTCGACCAGCCGGACATCAAGGCCACCTACTCGCTGAGCGTGCGTACCCCGCAGCCGTGGCGCGTCGTGACGAATAACGTGGTCGCCACCGAGGCCGAGGGCGACACGGTGCTCCACCGCGCGGAGGTGGACTACCTGCTGTCCACCTACCTGATCGCCTTCTGCGTTGGCCCGTGGCACGAAGTCACCGACGAATGGCGCGGCGAGATCACTGCTCACCCGGAGACCTCCGACGAGGCGCTGGCGGCAGCGCGCACCCGTGGCGAGATCCAGAACAGCGGTTCCCAGACCGTTCCGCTGGGTCTGTACTGCCGGCAGTCCCTGGCCGAGCACCTGGACGCTGAGGAGCTGTTCACCGTCACGAAGCAGGGCTTCGACTACTACTCCGAGCACTTCGGCATCGCTTATCCCTTCTACAAGTACGACCAGGTGTTCTGCCCGGAGTACAACATGGGCGCGATGGAGAACGCAGGCGTGGTGACGATCCGCGACGAGTACGTCTTCCGATCTGCGGCCAGCCACTATGAGTACGAGCGCCGTGCGGACACGATCCTCCACGAGCTGGCGCACATGTGGTTCGGCGATCTGGTGACGATGACCTGGTGGGATGACCTGTGGCTCAACGAGTCCTTCGCCACCTGGTCGGCCGCCATGAGCCAGGCGAATGCCACCCGCTTCGACACCGCGTGGGTGACCTTCGGCAACAAGGAGAAGGCCTGGGCCTATGCCCAGGACCAGCTCTCCACCACCCACCCGGTGTTCACCGATGCCTCCGATATCGTCACCGTGGACGCCAACTTCGACGGCATCACCTACGCCAAGGGCGCGAGCGTGCTCAAGCAGCTCGCCGCCTACGTGGGCCTGGAGGCCTTCTTCGCCGGGGTGCGCACCCATTTCGCGGCACACGCCTGGGAAAACGCCACCTTCGACGACCTGCTCTCCGCGCTGGAGCGCTCCAGCGGCCGAGACCTCTCGGACTGGGCGGATCAGTGGTTGAAAACCACCGGCATCAACACGCTCAAGGCCAGCTTCGACGTCGTCGATGGCGCTTACCGGAACTTCGCCGTCGAGCAGAGCGGGGCGGCCCCGGGGGCCGGCGAAACCCGTACCCACCGCATCGGCATCGGCATCTACCGCACCGACGACGACGGGCAGCTCAGCCGCATCACCCGCGTGGACGCCGACGTCGCTGGGCCGACCACCGCGATCCCAGAACTGGACGGCACCCCGGCGGGTGAGCTCGTCATCGTCAACGACGACGACCTGAGCTACGCCTTCATCGAGCTGGACGCAGATTCCCTCAAGGTGGCGACCGAAAACACCACCGCGATCGCCGACCCGATGCCGCGCTCCCTGATCTGGTCCGCGGCCTGGAACATGACCCGAAATGCGCAGATGCGCGCCCGCGACTTCGTGGCACTTGTTGCCCGCGGTGCCGTCGCGGAAACCGAGATGGCGGTACTGGAGCAGGTTCTCGCGCAGTCCCGGGTGGCGGTGAGCGCCTACGCTACCCCGCAGTGGCGCGAGCAGGGCTGGGAACTGCTGCGCGAGGCCTTCCTGCGCGGCATGAAGGAAACCACTGGCCAGGCGCAGCTGGCCTTCGCCCGCGCGTTTGCACACAGCGTCCACAGCGCCGAGTCCGCCCAGATCTTGCAGGAGCTGCTCGGCGGAGACGCGGCGAACTATGCGCCGGGGCTGGAGATCGACCAGGACCTGCGCTGGCAGTTCCTCATCGCCCTGGCGGCCAGCCAGGAAGAAAGCGGGGAGACTGAAGAGCAGATGGCGGCGCGGATCGCCGAGGAGGAGACCCGCGATGCATCCTCCTCCGGTGCGATGCTGGCGCTGGAGGCACGCTCGGCCGTCCCGACCGCCGAGGTCAAGGCCGCAGTGTGGGAGGAGATCACGCAGCGTGGCTCGCAGCTCTCCAACCTCGCGCTGCGGCACCGCATGGCGGGGCTGACCCGGGTGGGTCAGGGCGAGCTGCTGCAGCCCTTTGGCCCTAGCTACGTGGCCAATGCCGCCCGCCTGTGGGAGGAGCTCAGCCCGGAGATGGCGCTGCGAACCCTCTCCGGCATCTACCCGGCCTGGGACCTCAGCGAGGAGACGGACCGCCAGGTCGCCGAGCTGATCGAAGCCCCGGATACCCCGGCCGGATTGCGCCGCACCCTGCGAGAGGGCCGCGACCGAGTGGCTCGCGCCAAGACCGCCCAGGCTTTCGACGCCACCGAGTAGTGGCTTAAGACGTGGTGCCGGAGCCAGCTCGAGACTAGACGGCCCGCGGCTACAGCCGGGAAAACGCTAGTCTCGGGAGGAAAGAACCAGCCGCGGCGGGGGCTCCGGCCCCGTTCGCGTGCACCGATGGGTGGCCCGAATGGCAGGCACCCCAGAGAGGAAAAGTTAAGGAACAATGGGCACTTTTTATGATGCAGTTGGGGGCGAGGAAACCTTCCGCACCATCGTGTCCGAGTTTTATAAGCAGGTGAAGGACGACGACATCCTGGGCCCGATGTACCCAGCCGACGACATGGCGGGTGCTGAGGACCGGCTGCGCTGGTTCCTCGCGCAGTACTGGGGCGGGCCGGAGACCTTCAACGAGAAGCGCGGCCACCCCCGCCTGCGGATGCGCCACGCCCAGTTCCACATCGACGAAGCGGCTCGCGACCGCTGGCTGGAGCTCATGGCTAATGCCATGGAGACCGTGGACGAAGAGACCCTGCCGGCCGAGCACCGAGCCGCGATGTGGAATCACATGGAGCGAGTAGCGCAAATGCTGGTCAACGAGCCGACCATGCGCTCCGGCCGCTCCTGGGACGCCTAAGGCAGACGCGCCAGTCCCCCGGGGCGGGGCGCATAGAGGGTGCCGAAGACCCCGTCCAACCGGATCCAGGATCCGGTGGCGGCCACCCGCACCACGTCGAGTTGGCGCCCTGGGTACTTCTCCTGCAGCGCGGCTGGCGGTGGGTTGATGACGCCCGTCGCCCCGGCTGTGGCGACCATCCGGCCGGTGATGTTCACCAGCTGGGGTGTTGCTCCCCCGGCCGGATTTCCGTTCGAGGTCGACTCGGAAGAGCCCTGCCCAGCCTCGCTGGTGACCTCCACCAGCTCCTGGTCCAGCATCGAAGGGGCTAGCCCTGCGGGTCCGCCGCGCAGCTCGTGCTCCTCCTCCATCTCGCGGTAAACCTCCCGCAGCACCTCGGCGGGCACCCAATCCACCAGCTGGAAACCGCTGACGGGTGGCAGGGCGCCCAGCCACATCATGTCCACGCTGGTGCCCAGATCGAAGGTGGCGTCGGGCTCACCTGGCCCGCCATCGGTGCCCGCGGAGCCCGTCCACTGCTGCAGCGCATCCTTCACTGCTGCTGCCCGCACGACGGTCGAGTCGGCGTCGTCGTCCTGTCCGTCCAGCACCGCCCCGGGCAAGCGCTGGCTGAGAGCGCAACCAAGTGGGGTGGAGAAGAAAATGTCCAGGCCATCCGGCAGCGGGCGCAGCCGGGCGAGCGCCTCGGGGTCCATGCTCAGCACCCGCTCCGCCACACTTGCGATTCGACGCGCCACGGAGCGCGGGGCCTTGTTCACCATTCGCAGCTGCACACTCATGGCCACCAGCCTAACCACACGCCTAAGGCTATGTGCCCTTGAGGTTCAGCACCTGGCGCAGCTCGTGGACGACCTCGACCAGGTCGCGGGCATCCGCCATGACCTGATCGATGGGCTTATAGGCGTCCGGGATCTCGTCCACCCACGCCGCGCCCGGCCGGTAGACGATGCCGGACATCCGCTGGTCAAGGTCCTCGGCGGTATAGCGCTTCTTCGCAGCCCGGCGCGAGAGCACCCGGCCGGCGCCGTGTGGGGCTGACCAGAAGGCCTGCGGGTTCCCCTTGCCGCAGGTGACGTAGGAGCGCGCACCCATGCTGCCGGGGATAAGACCTGGGCGGCCGGCTTCCGCGTTGATGGCCCCCTTCCGGGTCAGCCACAGCGTGTTCCCGTCGATCGTCACGGGTTCGGTGTAGTTGTGGTGGGTGTTGATGCGCTCGACTTCCACGGCGCCATTTTCAGCGTTGCCCTGCCCCGTCGCGCCCTGCTCCCCCATCGCGCGGGCCAGCTGGTCAACGAAGCGGTCCATCATCTCCTCGCGGTTGGCCAGGGCGAAGGACTGCGCCCAGTGCAGCTCGGCGATGTATTGATCGAATTCCGGGGTGCCTTCCCGCAGGTAGGCGTGGTCGCGGTGCGGCAGCTCGATGCCCGCCTCGGCGCATTGCTGCTGGGCGATGCGGATGTGTTTCTGCGCGATCTTGTTGCCCACTCCGCGGGAGCCGGAGTGCAGGAAGCACCAGACCCGACCCAGCTCGTCGATGCACAGTTCAATGAAGTGATTGCCGCCGCCCAGGGAGCCGAGCTGCTCGCGCCATTTCGGGGAGTGGGACAGGTCCACCCCATCGCTTTTGGCGTGCTCCTCCAGCTCCGCGATCCGGCGTGCGGTGTGGTCCAGGTGGATCTTCTTGTTGTAGTTGCCCGGCGAGAGCGGAATCGCGCGTTCCAGTTCATCGCGCAGGGCGACGAGGTCGAGGTCGGCGATGTCTGCTTCCGTGTACTTCGTGCGGGCGGCGATCATGCCGCAGCCGATATCCACGCCGATCGCTGCGGGGATGACCGCCCCTGCGGTGGGGATGACGGTGCCCACGGCGCTTCCCATGCCGAAGTGGGCGTCCGGCATGAGCGCGACGTGCGGGGTGACGATGTCCAGCGTGGCCAGGTCGATGGCCTGCTGTTCGGTCCCCTCATCGAGGATGGATGCCCAGGACAGGACGCGGGGCGCGATCTTCTTCGGCATGGTCTTCCTTTCTTTTTCCTGTGGGCGGTGGTTTCTGCTCTTCGCAGGACGTTCGTTGCGTTCCCAGGGGCTATCCGGTCACCTTCGGTAGCACGTGCTCGGCGATCTCTTCGATCTGCTCGCCGGCCCGGCTTGTGGAGCCCAGCAGGTTGATGCTGACGTGGTTGATCCCGATCTCCCGTTGGGAGTTCAGCAGGGAGACCAGGGTATTTCGCCCGAGCCGGTAGCCGAAGGTTCCGCCCTGGGCGGGGGCGTCCGGGTCCTCGTGCAGGTCGATCCACATCGCCTCCAGGAAAGGTTTGAAGGTCTCTTCCCCGCACGCGTCGACGACGGCTGCGCGCCACTGGTCGACGTTCTTCTGTTGGATGGCGAGTCCCTTGTGGTACATGAACCAGCCGTCGGTGTGCTCGGCTTTCCACTCCAGGCTCTGCTGACAGGAGCCGGTGGCCAACACGGGCACGTGGTGGGCGGTGGGTTTGGGGAGCACCTCGGCCCCGCCGACCTTGCCCTCGGACCAGCGGATCGGTCGCATGCTGGTGCGCAGCGCTTTGGTGTAGACGGCGAGGTGCTCACGGAAGCGTTCGTCCCTGGCGCCCTGCTCCTGGTTGAATGCGGGGAACTCTTCCGGCCGGTCGCCGGTGGCGATGCCCATGAGGAAACGCCCGCCACTCAAGCGGTCCAGGCTTGCGGCCCGCTTGGCCATCAACAGGGGGTGTTGGAAGGGAACGACGATCGCTGCGGTCCCCAGCGCGATTGTCGAGGTCTGCGCGGCGATATAGCTCAGGTGCATCCAGGGGTCGTAGACCTGCCCGTCGTCGCCGAAGGTTTCCACGCTCAGGGGGATGTCGCGTGCCCAGACAGCAGAAAAGCCGCCGTCCTCGGCGAGACGAATCAGGCGTAGCTGTTCGGCGAGGTCGGCGGCGGGCTCTGCACTACTCCCCGATCCTGCTGGGCTGGCTACCTCCGTGGGGCGTTCGTTATCGCGGCGCCCGATGGGCAGGGAGAGCCCCACCGACAGCCGGCCGGGAGCGAAGTTGCGCTGGTAGCCAGGCAGCTCGGTGATGGGGGTATCGGAGATTGAACGCAACGGGGTCATACCGCCCACGCTAGTACAGCGCGAGCAGCAAAGCCCCTGCTTAGCGGGCTAAGCGCTTAGCGGGTCAGGCGGCGGTGCGTGACGCGGGACGGACGTGCCGCCTCCGGGCCGAGGCGCTCGACCTTGTTCTTCTCGTAGTCCTCGAAGTTGCCCTCGAACCAGTACCACTGGCCCTCAGCAACGTTGCCCTCCCAGGCGAGGATGTGGGTACAGGTACGATCCAGGAACCAGCGGTCGTGGGAAATCACGACGGCGCAGCCCGGGAACTTCTGCAGCGCGTTCTCCAGGGAGCCGAGGGTCTCGACGTCGAGGTCGTTGGTCGGCTCATCCAGCAGGATCAGGTTGCCGCCCTGCTTCAGGGTCAGCGCGAGGTTCAGACGGTTGCGCTCACCACCGGAGAGCACCTTGGACGGCTTCTGCTGGTCCGCACCCTTGAATCCGAATGCGGAGAGGTATGCGCGGGACGGCATCTCGTTCTGGCCGACGACGATGTAGTCCAGGCCGTCGGAGACGACCTCCCACACGGTCTTCTCCGGGTCGATGTTCTCGCGGTTCTGGTCCACGTAGCTCAGCTGCACGGTGGAACCGACCTTGACCTCGCCGGAGTCCGGCTCCTCCAGGCCAACGATGGTCTTGAACAGCGTCGTCTTACCCACACCGTTCGGGCCGATGACACCGACGATGCCGTTACGCGGCAGGGTGAAGGAGAGATCCTTGATCAGAACGCGGTCGCCGAAGCCCTTGGTGAGGTTCTTGACCTCCACAACCTGGTTGCCCAGGCGCGGCGGGGTCGGGATCTGGATCTCCTCGAAGTCCAGCTTGCGGTACTGCTCGGCCTCCGCAGCCATCTCCTCGTAGCGCTCGAGGCGGGCCTTGTTCTTCGCCTGGCGGGCCTTGGCGCCGGAGCGGACCCAGGCCAGCTCCTCCTTCAGGCGCTTCTGCAGCTTGGCGTCCTTCTTACCCGCGACCTCGAGGCGCTTGGCCTTGGTCTCCAGGTAGGTGGAGTAGTTGCCCTCGTAGGGGTAGAGCTTGCCGCGGTCGACCTCACAGATCCAGCCTGCGACGTGGTCGAGGAAGTAACGGTCGTGGGTCACGGCCAGGACGGCACCCTTGTAGTCGGCCAGGTGCTTCTCCAGCCACAGGACGGACTCGGCGTCCAGGTGGTTGGTCGGCTCGTCGAGCAGCAGCAGGTCCGGCTCGGAGAGCAGCAGCTTCGCCAAAGCGACGCGGCGACGCTCACCACCGGAGAGGTTGGTCACCGGCTCGTCGGACGGCGGGCAGCGCAGGGCCTCCATGGCCTGCTCGATCTTGGAGTCGACCTCCCAGGCGTCGGCGGCGTCGAGCTCCTCCTGGAGCTTGCCCATCTCCTCCATGAGCTCGTCGGTGTAGTTGGTCGCCATCTCCTCGGCGATCTGCTCGAAGCGCTGCTTCTTTTCGAAGATGTCGCCCAGGCCCTCTTCGACGTTCTCGCGGACCGTCTTCTCCTCGTTCAGCGGCGGCTCCTGCTGCAGGATGCCCACGGTCGCGCCCGGGTCGTGGAAGGCCTCACCGTTGGAGGGCTGGTCCAGGCCCGCCATGATCTTCAGGATCGAGGACTTACCGGCGCCATTGGGTCCCACGACGCCGATCTTGGCGCCCGGGTAAAACATCATCGTGACGTCATCGAGGATGACCTTGTCGCCGTGCGTCTTGCGCACGTTCTTCATGGTGTAGATAAATTCGCCCACGGTGAACTACTTCAGCCTTTCCGTTGAAGAAAAAGTTCGATAAATCGCTGCCCCATAGTCTACGTGTTCGGCACCGATTTCAAGATTCCCCGACTGCCCTGTCAGCTTCAGCAGCTGCTAGGACGGCAATAGGCCGGGGCTCCCCCTTTTTTAGCCCCGGCCTATGCTGCCCGCCCTTCCAACGGATCCCCCCCCCGATCCCGGTGGAAAAGCGAGAGGTTCCTTAGAACGGTGGCGCAGCCGCACCGACGAGTTCGCGCTCCTCTGTCTCGCTTCCCGCTTCCACGTTGTCCGCCGGCGCCCCTTCGGCCTGCGACGTGGCCACATCGGCGTCATCCTGACCAGACTGCTGCTTATTTCCCACCGGCTCCTCGCGTGTGACCGTCACCCGCCTCAGGCCCATGTCTGCCCCCACGTGGCTCGCACGGATACGCAATGCGGAACGCTTTTCCCCACTATCCTGCGCCGTCCACGTGGACTGGTAAAGCCGACCCACCACCACGACCGGCATGCCCTTATAGCCATCGCTGACCACGTTCTGCGCCAGCTTCCCCCAGCACTGCACCGTGACAAAGGTGGGGCTGCCGTCCACCCACTGCCCGTTCCGGTCCTGATAGCGGTGGTTGACCGCCATGCGGAACACGGCCATCGCCGCGTCCTCGGTGCGGTGCTTCATCTCCGGGTTGCTCACCATGTTTCCGGTGAGGTGAATTGTTGCCATCTGGCTGCTCATCGTGGACCACTCCTTCTTCGCGTGAATTGCTTGTCCCCCACCGGCAGTTAGCTCCCCCGCCGGCAGGTCCTTCTTTGAGTACCGCGCCGCGGATGATTCTGCGACGCGTAGCCATTGGTTTACCGAATGCCCCGGCCAGCACACCTGATTCGCGCACCCACGCTGTGGATAGCGTTCCCGGCATGTGAGAAGTCCACAGAGCCACTCACATGGCTCTTGACGGCCCGTGCCCGCCGTGACATGTCCGCCGCATTGCCCTGCAGGCCACAGTGAATAACAAAGAAAGGGACGCCACCAGGCGGGGCTGGTGACGTCCTCGAAAGAAACGGTGACGGGGCTAGTCGGCGTCCTCGGCGGAAGCGTCGTCGGACCTAGTACCGGAGTCCGGGGCCGGGCGCTGCGACCGCGGGGCCTGGCCATAAGCACCCGGGATGTTCGCGCCGTACTCCGGGGACGGCAGATCGGTGAACTTCTGCCCCTTGCGGCGGCGGACCTGTTTGCGGCGACGCTGCTTCTCGGTGTGCAGCTGGCTCTGCACGGACTCGGTCTCGTAGTCGGCGGTGTAGTACTCCTTCTCGCCGAAGTCCCCGCCCTTGCCGGCCATGCTGGCCAACATCGCGTTATAGGCCTGCAGATCCTGGCCACCGGTGCGGTCCTGGTGGCGGTCATAGCGCTTCGCCTCCCGGTCCTCGGAGCGATACCACTGCACGCCGTGGGCGATGGAGACAATCAGCAGCGGCAGCTCACCCAGGCCCCAGGCGATCGCGCCACCCACCCACTGGTCGTGGAGGATGTCCAACGCGAAGGGGAAGTCCAGCCGCTGGTAAAAGTCCGCGTTCATCGGACTGCGCATCTGCATCAGGGCGATGCCGAACCAGGCGTGGAAAACCACGGAGCCGAAGAGCACGAGCATCTTATTGAACGCGGAGATGTGGCGCGGGGCGGCGTCCACACCGATGATCACCCAGAAGTAGATGTACCCGGAGATCAGGAAGTGCCCGATCATGAACAGGTGGCCGGAGTGGTTGCTGCCCATCCAGTCGAAGAGGGTGGACAGGTACAGCCAGTAGAAGCCCACGACGAACTGGATGCCCGCGACGATGGGGTGGGTCCAGAAGCGCGAAATCGGGTTGTTGATGAACACCACCAGCCACTCGCGCGGCCCCGGCACCCCATCGCGACCGGCGGCGGGAAGTGCTCGCAGGAAGAGGGTCATCGGGCCACCGAGCGCCCAACAGATCGGGACCACCATGGCCAGGATCATGTGCTGCAGCATGTGCGGGGAGAACATCGCCATCGCGTACATGCCCAGCCCGGAGCTCGTGGCGTAGAGGAGGAAGACGTTGCCGGCAGTCCACCACAGCAGGCGGTTGAGTGGCCAATCCTGCCCCTTCTTGCGCAGCGTGAACCAGGCCCACATGTACAGGACTTGAAGGATGATCGCGCCCACGCCGTAGATCAAGTCCAGGCGGAACATGCCGAACATGTGCAGGTAGTTCGGCGGTTCGGTGATGCGGAAGCCCAGCAGAATGTCCATCGTGGTGATCTCGATCTGCTGCGGCAGCGGGGGCGGGATACGGGACAGGGAGATGGCCACGCCGATAGCACCCGCCATGACCAGGACCTCTCCAATCGCCAGGCGGCTAAACGCCTTACGCGCCTCGGCAGTGGAGCTGCCGCCCTCCCCCTCGGCGGCCTCCAGCTTCGGGATGACCGACTTGCGGTGCAAGTAGCCACACACCAGCAGGACGATGCCGAGCACCGCCTTGGCGGTGATGACCAGGCCGTAGTCGGTCGTCAGCCACTCAGAAAAACGCACGCGGATTGCAGCGTTCACCAGGCCGGAGAGAACCACCGCAACGAAAGCCCAGAAGGCCACGAAGCTGTAGCGTTTCGTGATCAGCGCCAGGTGCGGGCCGCGGCGCTTCGCGTGCGCGACCAGGGCCATCAGACCACCAACCCACACGGCGGTGGCCATCACGTGCCACAGCAGGGAATTCACGCCAAAGTCATGGTTACCGCCAGAGGCAGAGTGCCCATCCAAGGCAAGGGGGATCATCGTGCACAGCGCCAGGGCCAGGAAGACCGGCTGCCAGATCCACTTGCGGGTCAGCAGGGAGAAGAACCAGGTCAGGCCAGCGATGATCGCCACTGCAAGGAAGGCCTTTGCCGTGGAGACCTGCTGAATCGCCACACTCCACAGATCTGGCTTCAGGGTCTCCTTCAGCGGCGAGCCCGAAACATCGGACATGTACAACGGAATCAGGAACAGAGCGCACACGGCCCACAGGAACATTCCCCACTGGCCGGTACGGGCGGCGGCGTAGCCGTCGTAATCTAGGTAGCCGTCCCCCCGCGGCGGGGCGCCGAAGGCGCTCATCAGGAACCCGCCCACGCCCATGCAACCGATCAGGGTGGCGGCGGAACGCAGGAAGGGCAGACCGAAGGTCGTCGCGGTGCCCGGATCCGGCACGCCGAGGGCGGCGAGGGACTCGCCCAAGAACTCAACGCTGATGACGGCGCCGACGATGCCAGCCACGAGCGCGGCGGCAATGTAGACGAGGATCGGCGGGCCTAGTTTCTGTGCACCGCTCCCCGATCGGGCGGGGGCGGCCGCGTTCTTCACAGGCGCAGACATGTCTCACACAATACCCCCCGACCTGGTGATTACCATTTCCCCAGGCATCAACTAACCTATGGTGCGTGGCAGCGCCCGGAGGCCGGGAAAACGCTTGCTGCATGCCTCCGTAGCTCAGTGGATTAGAGCAGTGGGTTTCTACCCCATGTGTCGCGGGTTCGAATCCTGCCGGGGGCGCTTTGTGCTTTGAAGAGTCGGCTACCTCGCTGGCAGCGGTCGCCTAGGATTGACGCAGCACGGTTCTTAACACTCGCCGCCCGCACACACTCGCGTGGCTTGCTGCGGTGAGCGAGAACCCCGCGCAGGCGATAGGTCTGCGCACCCATCCGCCAACGTGAGGAGCCTTCTTGACCACCGAGCACAGCATCCCCCACCCCCGGGCTGGCACTTTCGCCCTCGTCACCGGCGCATCCTCCGGCATCGGCGAAGCCCTGGCCCTCGAGCTGGGGCGCCGCGGGCACGACCTCATCCTCGTTGCCCGATCCACCGGCCCCATGGAGGCCATCGCCGAGCAGCTGCCCGGCCGGGACGTTCGCATCCGCTCCGTCGATCTTTCCGACGCCGCCGCCCGCGCGGAGCTCATCTCCGAGGTCGAAGACCTAGACGTCAACATCCTCATCAATTCCGCCGGCATCGCTACCTTCGGTGACTTCACCGACCTCGACTACGGCGGGGAACGCGCCCAATTCGAACTGAACGCCACCGCCGTATTCGAGCTCACCGCCGCCGTCCTTCCTCGGATGTTGGCCCGCGGTGAGGGTGGCATCGTCAACGTCGGCTCCGCGGCCGGAAATATGGCGATCCCTGGCAACGCGACCTACGTGGGCACCAAGGCCATGGTCAACACCTACACCGAGGCCCTGCACTACGAGCTGAAGCCCAAGGGCATCAAGTGCACGCTGCTGGCCCCAGGCCCCGTGCGCGAGGAGGTCAAGGAGGAAGAGAAGAAGACCGGCGTGGATCGGGCTGTGCCGGACTTCGTCTGGACCACCTACGAGGACTGCGCCATCGAAACACTGGAGGCGCTGGCCGCGAACAAGCTGCGCGTCGTCCCTGGTCCGCTGTCGAAGGCGATGAACTTCCTGTCCACCTACGTCCCCCGCCGCGTGAGCGCGCCGATCATGGCGAAGCTCTACCGCAAGATGGCGGCCGAGGTCGCGGCGGAGGAAGCGGCGAAGAAGAAGCAGAACTAAAAGAAAGCAAGCACGAAGGAGCCCAAGGAGCACAGTGTCCACCCCCAATCAGGTAGCGAAGAACGACCGCATCGTCTGGGCAGACTGCGAGATGACCGGCCTGGATCCCGACCGCCATGTCCTGGTGGAGATTGCGGTGATCGTCACCGACGCCGAACTGCGACCCCTCGACGAGGGTATCGACCTGGTCATCCACGCAACCGAGGACGAGCTCGCCGAGATGGATGACTTCGTGCAGAACATGCACGCCCGCTCGGGGCTGACGGAGCAGATCCGCGAGTCCACGCTCTCCCTCGCGGAGGCGGAGCAGCAGGTGCTGGAGTACGTGCAGCGTTACGTGGAGGTCGAGCGGGCCGCGCCGCTGGCGGGCAACTCCATCGGCACGGATCGCCGCTTCATCGCGAAGTACATGCCGAAGCTGGACGAGTTCCTGCACTACCGCATGATCGACGTCTCCAGCATTAAGGAGCTCGCGCGCCGCTGGTACCCCAAGGTGTACGCGGGCCAGCCGCAGAAGGGGCTTTCCCACCGCGCTCTGGCTGATATCCAGGAGTCGATCCAGGAGCTCGCGTTCTACCGGCACGCGATCATGGTCGACACACCCGGCCCGGATAAGGGGCAGATCCTTGCAGCCGCTGAGGCCGCGGTTGAGCCCTGGGCCTAGGCCAGGGAAATCGTTCGGTGCTCGTTCATAAGGACGACGCCGCGTTCCACGGGGTCACTGTTGCGCGGTTGCACGGCGGGGAGCTTCCAGGTTCCGGGGCCTCCACGCTGGCGTTTTGGCGCTTTTGTGGTTCTGGCCTAATATAGTTCTCGCTGTCTTAGAACAGTGATGGTGACTGTAGTTCAGCTGGTAGAGCACCAGGTTGTGATCCTGGGTGTCGCGGGTTCGAGTCCCGTCAGTCACCCCAGAGAAAGTCCCCGGCAGGGTTCACCTGCCGGGGACTTTGCGTTGCTGCGAGACCTTCCGCAAACGAGCGCGAACCCTCCCCCTGCCCCCCTAAGCATTCAACCCCTGCATTCGGGCCCCGCGGCATTATAGTTAGAGGTCATGAAGCTTATTCTCGCCGCTGGGGACTCCCTCCCCATGGAGGGCGATAACACGATTCCGCCGGCATATGACCTCTTGTGGGCAGGGCTGGCGGTCGCTTGGGTCGCCCTGCTAGCAACTGCGCTGATCCTGTTGTTTAAGGATCAGAACACGCCCCGAGCCGCCCTGCTGTGGTTCCTCGCGATCCTGGTGTTTCCGATTCTCGGTTCGGTGGTCTACCTGTTCACGCGGAACCGGAGGAACCGGCAACAGCGCCAGCAGGTTTAGGCGCGCGCCGCGTCGTAGCCAGCCTCGTCGATAGCGGCGATGATCTGCTCCTCACTGACGGTGCCGTCGTTATCGAAGGTGGCGGTGCCCTTCTCAGCGGACACAGCGATGTCGCTGAGCCCGCCCAGCGCGGAGAGCTCCTCGGTCACCGCGGCCTCGCAGTGCCCGCAGCTCATGCCCTCAACCTTGTAAACCTGTGCAGCCATGACTGCTCATCCCTTTCTCTTTTTCTTGCTTCGCTTTCCTTAGCGTGAGCGCAGGGAGCGCCCCCGCTGGAGCACCACCAGCCTACGCGGGACTGCCCAGAAGATGCGGGCGATGGTCGGCTGCACCCGGTGGGCTAGAGTCAGATCCATCATGAAGCTTCCCCACCGTCCGCACCCCAGCCCCACGGAGAAGTACGCCACCGTAGCCCAGCGCGCGGCTGCTGAGGTCATTAGGGGATATTCCACCAGCTTTTCGATGGCCTCCTCCCTGCTACGCGAGCCGGTGCGCACCCACGTGCGCAACCTCTACGCCATGGTGCGGGTGGCCGACGAGGTCGTCGACGGGGTCGCCGCCGGTGCCGGACTGAACGCCGAGGCCACCCGCGCCACCCTCGACGCCTATGAGCAGGCGGTGTACCAGGCCTGCGACCGCGGCTTCAGCACGGACCTGGTGCTGCACGCCTTCGCCCGCACCGCCACCGAGTGCGGGATCGAGGACGCCGACGTGCGGGATTTCTTCACGTCGATGCGCCAGGACACTCTCGTCGCGGTGCACGACGCCGAGAGCGTCGACTCTTATGTCCACGGTTCCGCCGAGGTCATTGGGCTGATGTGCAACGCCATCTTCGCCGCGGACTCCGCCAGTCGCGGGCGCCCGTGGTCCGCGCAGCGCCGCAGCCAGGCCAACGAGGGAGCGCTGGCCTTGGGGCGGGCTTTTCAGAAAGTGAATTTCCTCCGCGACATAGCCGAGGACACCCAGAAGCTGGGCCGGAACTACGTCTCGGGCGAGGCAGTGACCGACCAGCCTGCCAGCCCGGGCGATCCGTCTCACACGAACAACGCCACCAGTGCCACCCCACGCGAGACCCCCGCCCCCGCAGCCGCTCCCCTCACCATGCAGCAGAAGGCCGCCTATATCGCGGACATCCGCGCCGACCTCGCCCTGGCGGAGAGCGCCATCGGCCTGCTGCCCGCCACCGCGCGGACAGGGGTTGCAGCCGCCCACGCGCTGTTCGCCGAGCTCACCGAGCTGCTGGACCAGGCCAGCGTCGCAGAAATCATGGCGGGCCGGATCCGGGTCTCCGCGCCCCGCAAGGCCGCCGTCACCGCCCGGGCCGCGGCCCGGGCGTGGCGTGCCTAAACCCCCGTAACTAGTACTGCGGGCCGTCGCCGGCGTTACCGGCCTTCCAGGTCGCCCAATCGATGTTCCAGTCCCCCAGGCCGTCGTAGCCCGGCAGCGTGGGCCCCGTGGAGTTCTTCACCGTCACGATGTCCCCGCGCTTGAAGTTCTGGTACACCCAATTCGCGTTCTCCATCGACAGGTTGATGCAGCCGTGCGAGGTGTTCTGGCTGCCCTGCGCCCACACCGACCATGGGGCTGCGTGGATGTAGATCCCGGAGTAGCTCATCTGGGTCGCATAAGAAACGTCCGTGACGTACCCACCCTCCGCTTCGGAATAGCCGAAGGTATTGGAGTCCATCGTCAGCGCCTCATACTGGTCGCCGATCTGGTAGACGCCATTCGGGGTGGCCCACTGCGTGTTATCGCGGCCGTTGGACGTCGGCATCGTCTTCAACGTCTGACCGTTCTTCGTCACGGTCATCGTCTTCGCGGCGTCGTCGACGACGGCGCGGACATCGTCACCGATGGTGAACTTCGCCTTGCGGTCGTCCGCGGAGTAGAGGCCGTCGCCGAGGTCCACGCCGCGCAACTTCGCGTCCACGGTGACCGTGGTTCCCGGCTTCCAGTAGTGCTCCGGGCGCCAGCGAACCTCAGTATTGCTGATCCAGTAGAACGCACCCTCCACTTTCGGCTCGGTCTTGATGCTGATCGCGTCCTGGACAGCCTTGCGATCTGTGGGAACGGAGTCGAGCTTCAGCGCGATGGACTGCCCCACACCGACCGTGACCCCATCCAGCGGCGCGAGATAAGCGTTGGTCAGGACATTGGGCTGGATCGTGGTGAAGGTCTGGTTCAGGTCCGTCGCACCGTTGGTCGCCGTGAGGGTGTAGCTCGAGCCGTATTCCATTCCGGCCGTGCTACGCCATTCGGTCTTGTCCTTGTTGAGCTTGCCCTCGATGGTGTTTCCCGCGCTATCCATCAGACTGACGTCGGACAGTGCCTTGTCGGAGGTCAACGTCACGGTCTCGGTGGGGTTCACGCCCTCGGCACCGTCCTTCACGGAGGCGGTGATTCCGACCTTCTTCTCCTGCGCTTCTTCCGTAGCCGGGGTGTCATCCTTCGTACGGTCGGTGTCAATCGTGCACGCGCCGAGCGTGACAAGGCTGGCTGCTGCGACGGCGCCGACGATGGCGCGGCGGGGGTTCAATGCACGTCCGGCCTGGCGCTGACCGATTCGCGAAAGAAAGGACATCATGGGCTCCCAGGTAGGGCGCTGCCGGCTTCCAGCCTTCCCCAGTGGTGTCCGCTCACACGGTGGGCGGGCAATGGAAACATTCGGCAGCAGTTCACGCGGGTTTTGCCACCGCGGTGGGTGGCGGGTCCGCTGGCAATTTCTAATACCCGGTTAGCTTAGCCGGTCAGGCAGACAAACCGGAGGTACAACGTGGGAAGTTTTAGAACACTGTTATAAAACCGCTGTTTCTGCGTCATGACCAGGCGATTTGCCAAGTTTTAAAAAGCCTAATATAGTTTCATCTCGTTGCCACGGAGAGCACATGCAAGGCAGTGTTCACCTCGCAGCAAGATGGGCCATTAGCTCAGTTGGTTAGAGCAACTGACTCTTAATCAGTGGGTCCGGGGTTCGAATCCCTGATGGCCCACCACTGATAATCTCCCGGCAGGTTTTCCTGCCGGGAGATTTTTCTATTCCAGCCCCAGATTGTACGCATCACTCGCCCCAGCATCCGTCAAAAATCACACCCGGCGACTGGGTATCCTTGGAAGCGAAGAGGCCATCGCAACCTGCCGAGCTTGACACGCCTGGCGCATCACCGCGAGGCCTTCCCGCGAGAGGGTGAGGAAAATCAACAAGAAGTTTCAAAGCGCTGCTGAGCTCTATGCATATTTCCGGGAAAAATACCCCGTCGAAACACAAGTTCATGATGAATTCGACGAAAGAGCCGTTCGCTGGGCTAATGAATCAGGCGAAGGCGGCCTCTACGTCGATGCAATGGATATCCTGATCGGCAGATTCCGTGACTACTACGACGAGGAAATCAGAAACATCATCCGCGATAACTTCGATCTCTTGTGGGGCTACGACCCCGACGAGTGGCTCGCGGAGAAAGTAGGGGCCCTCTAACCCCCCTGCTGCATAACTTCATATCGGCCACCTGGACGGGTAAAGCCGGGGTTCGAATCCCCGCATGGCCTCTGCAAAACCCCATTCCCTTAGAAGACACACAACGAGCCCGGCGCTCGCGTCACAAGAGGGGGTGGGGTTTTGCTATGCCCAAAACATGACTGTCGCACTCCCAGGAGGAGCTGGGGTTGCCCGCAAATGGTGGACACGTAGTGGAGCTACCTCATAGTTAGGCAGCTGTTTCTTCTTCGTTGGTGGT
>NZ_JASONC010000023.1:0-20454 GCF_030217065.1 Corynebacterium sp. UMB4614 | reverse complement strand
TAGCGGGGATGAGCCCAAGTGCAGGTCGATGTATGCGCCGCCGTGGTAGTGCTCCCCGCGCTAGCGGGGATGAGCCCCAACCTTCACCCCTGTCACCGGAGACGTCGCCGTGCTCCCCGCGCTAGCGGGGATGAGCCCATCGACCGGCATTCATGGGAGACCCGCCAGCGGTGCTCCCCGCGCTAGCGGGGATGAGCCCGGTGTGGCCATGTCCAAAACCTCGTTGGATCAGTGCTCCCCGCGCTAGCGGGGATGAGCCTAGTGCAAGAGGTGTGTGCGGTTTGAGCGCGTTGTGCTCCCCGCGCTAGCGGAGCGTGGAATCTCACCGGGGGTGTTTGGAGAGGGGAAAAGTCGCTTTTATACAGGTTGCAGTGCCTTGGAGGAGTTAAATTCTGTAACTTTGAATGTTACGATACGGAAGTGAGTGGAAATGCTAAGGCTGGAAGAATGGTTCGAGCTGCTCGCGAGCAGCTCGGTATGTCGCAGAGTGAACTTGGTGCGGCACTCGGCAGAACGCGCCAGTGGGTCTGGCGACTCGAAACAGCAAGCGACCCTAAGGCGCGCTGGCCTGTTGGTCTCACTCCGCTCCTGGCGGCGGTGTTGCAGATCAGTCCACGGGATCTCTTGATCGCAGCGGGGATCCCAGAGGAGAACTGGCCAGACCTCGCGAGCGTGAGCTCTAACGGCACAAATCTCGTGGTGATCGAAGCTACTGGCCTAACTGAACGGCAAATTAGCCTGCTGCACAGCATTGCCGAGGAGTTTAGGAGCAGGGATCTTGACCACGAGGGGTTCTATGACGCCGACTAGCGTTTCGCCGTCCATGATCGCATCGCTCCAGCGCGACGACCGCCCAACCTACTCGGTGTGTTTCCCGCGCTAGCGGGGATGAGCCCAGGTCGGCGGCCTCGCCCCACGACACGCTACGGTGTTCTCTGCGCCAGCGGGGATGAGCCCTCTGGTTTCGACCTGCTTGACGGCCTGACCGTGTGCTCCCCGCGCTAGCGGGGATGAGCCGGAGCCGATGAAGCCGTGTGACAAGCCGGACTCGTGCTCCCCGCGCTAGCGGGGTCCGCCGCGCAAGGTGGAGGTGCTGGCCATTGAGGGGGGGGAGTGTTCCTCGCGCCAGCGGGGACATCTGTTCCCCGACTACAACGTCCACAGAGCCACTGCCATAACCCTCGCGCACGCGCTGCCTGCGCGCTATTGTCGGTTTTGTCGGGCAAATCTCCCGGCTCCGCGCTCGCTGGCGCGCGGGAGCTCAAGAGAAAAATCGACTGGAGGGCAACAATGGGGATCATCGATAGCCTGCAGGCCTGGGCTGGGGAGCATGAAACATTCATCTTCATTCTTTTCATGACGCCGTTCGCCATCGGATTGAGCTTCCTGTTTGAGGGCGGAGACGGCGGCGATTACGGCGGGGATTAGCTCCGTTGTCAGCATCGTCGGCGCACTCGACGCGCCGGGTAGCTGGGAGCTCGCGCGGTCGCGGTTGATGTGTTCCGCGTGAATCCAGGACTGTGCCGCGCTCGTGGCCTATCTTTGGCCTATCTGACTGCGCGTCACTCGCGTCCCACCGAGGCCTAACGCCCCGGCGTAAGCTGTGGCTGTGCATATGAGTTGCACAATATTTATTGCAATTTTCCTGATAAAAAGTAAAGTGAAGGCTTCTATCCAACTGCGCTACTCGACCCGGGACAGCGCAGCACAGCCACAAGGGGATGACATTGAAGAATGCGGTGAAGCGCCTCGCAGCAGCAGCGGCCACCATCCTGGCCGCCACCAGCCTCACGCTGGGCACTGGCCAGCCCATCGCTGCGGCGGCCAGCAGCGGATCCAGCGGTTCCAGCGGCAGCTCGCTGGGCAGCTCCCTCGGCAGCTCAGAGGCTCGGCTCGACGGGATGAGCTTCAACCAGTCCCGCATCATCCGGGGCGGCGCCAGCTTCTGGGTCCAGCGCGCCGACGGCTCCGTCAACCCCTGCACGGTGACCAACGTCGTCCGTCGGGGGCACACCAACTACGCCGTCACCGCAGGTCACTGTATTTCCGGCCATGTCACGCAGATCCGCCACAAGGGTCAGGTCATTGCGGACGCCGCCGACGTCCGCGCCGGCTGGCACATCGTCCAGGGCAACAAGCGCCCCGGTGGGCACTTCATCAACGACTTCGGCTACTTCCGCCTCAAGCCGAACGTCAAGGTGCAGTACAACGTTGTCCACCTGGACCGGGTCCACCCAGTCCACCAGCCAGCTAGTGCTGCGACCCGCGCCATCCATCGCCGTGCAGTGAGCGCACCCTTCGGCGCCCCGCTGCGTGTCCACCAGGGCATGGTCGGGCGCATCGCCTGCAAGGAAGGCAACACCACCGGCCTGACCTGCGGCCCCATCGTCCGTGTGAACGAAAAGACCCAGGACGTCTCCGGGCTCATCCCCTCCCGCCCGGGTGACTCCGGTGCGCCGCTCTACCTCCTGGGCCGCGACGGGAAGCGCCACCTCATCGGCCAGCTCGCCGGTGGAACCCACTACGCCTACAAGTCCTACGACGGCTACGTCCACAACCTCGCGCGCATCAAGTAACGCCGCGAGCAGGGACGTCGTCGGCGCCTTCGTCAGCCACGACGTCGCGATGACGGACGTTCCCACCAGGGCCCCCGCCCCCTAACGGTCCCCGCCCCTCTACCGGCAGCTGAAGATGAGCCCGCCGGTCAGAGGGGCGTTATCATGCCCAGCGGCCTCGAGTAACCAAAATACTCATAATGTATTAAGTTTTACTTGTAGATATCCGGGCATAGTTACCAAAGGACGCAACAACCGTGGGGATGAAGAAGTTCGCAGCAAAGCTGGCCGCCGCTGCACTGACCGGAGTGCTCGCACTCGGCGGGGCAGCCACCATCGGGGGAGGGGCGAATAACGGCCTGCTGGCCAGCGCGGATGCCGCCCCAGTCGGCTCTGGCTTCGCCTTCACCCCAACCGCGCAGGGCGCCTGCACCAGCACCATGGTCATTGCCATCCCCGGCGGCGGCAATACCGTCGACGGTGTGCCAGACTCCGTCCCGCACGGCTTCCTCGTCGGGCAGGTAGCCAACCAGCTCAGCGCACATGGCATCGCCCAGCGCACCGTCAGCTACCGATCAACCCCCTTCTTTACCCTGAGCTACGACCAGTCCATGCGTCAGGGCTACGGGAAGGCCCGCCAGCTCATCGCCCAGACCGCCGCGCACTGCCCGAACGCGAAGTTCGCGCTCGTCGGATTCTCCGAAGGCTCGGACATCGCCTCCCACATCATCGCGGACATCAATGCAGGTCGCGGCCCGATCCCGGCCAAGCGCTTCGCCACCGCCGCGCTGATCGCCAACCCGCACAACGGGCCCGAGAGCAAGCACAAGGGCGGCACCCTGCGCGACGGGGAGGGCATCCTCGGCGCCATGCGTGGCTACGGCAAGCTCGGCGACCGCGTCCTCGACATCTGCAATATCGACGACTTCATCTGCAACCGCTACGCCGCCACCCCGGGCACCCGCACGATCGCCAAGAACGTGCTCCACGCCTCCGCAGCCAATGGCTTCGCTGGACTGAACCCGATGCAGGTCGTTGGCGAGGCCCCGCGCATCGCGATGGGCACCCGCCAGCACACGAAGACCTACCAGTACGTCAGCCCGATCCCGCACGCCGTCGGCCACGTCCTCGCTCACCGCGACCTCCCGAAGGCCGAAGACCAGGACTAGGACGTCCAGCCGGGGCACCGTCCGCGGCACGGTCACGGCGCGGTGTCGAACCGCCGGCTACCCCCGGCGCGGCGTCGAACCACCGGTTACCCCGCCGTAGGCCGTCGTTGTAGCTAGGAAACACAAACGGGCCAGCACGTTCACCGTGCTGGCCCGTTTCGCTATCCGCGGACTACCTACGCCAATCCGACTAGATCGGCAGCTTCCGCAGTACCCACATCGGCAGGTGCTTCAGCACCAGCATGATCGGGCGGAACAGCGGGTGGACCCAGACGATCGTCTTCTTATCGTCCACCGCCTTCGCGATCGCCTTCGCCGCATCGGTCTTATCGACGGTCAGCGGGGCGTCGTCCAAATCCTTCGTCATATTCGTGCGGACCTGGCCCGGACGGACGGTCAGCACGCGCACACCAGTGCCGCGCAGCGCCTCGCCGAGCAGGCGGTAGAAGCCGTCCGTGCCGGCCTTCGTGGAGCCGTACACGAAGTTCGACCGGCGCACCATCTCACCCGCGACGGTGGAGAAGGCGACGATCTGGCCGTGGCCCTGCTCCTTCATCTTCTGGCCCAGCAGCACACCGACCGAGACCGCGCCGGTGAAGTTCACCTGTGCGGCCTGCACGGCGAGCTTCTGGTCCTGCCACTGCTTCTCGTTATCGCCCAGGATGCCGAACGCGACGATCGCGATATCGATATCGCCGGCGGCAAAGGCCTTGTCGATGACCGCCGGGTGGGAATCGAAATCCACGGCATCAAACGCCAGGGTCTCCACCTCGGACGCACCGGCAGCCTGGCAGCGGCGGGTGGCGTCGTCCAGGCTCTCGCCCTCGCGGGCAGCGAGCACCACGCGCGCCGGGCCACGGGAGAGGAATTCCTCCACCACGGCCAGGCCCATGTCGGACGCACCGCCGAGCAGCAGGATGGACTGTGGCTTTCCAACAGCATCAATCATGAAATAACTCCTTTAGAAGGCTCGTCGGTGTTTAGTGCAGCTCGAGGCGGCGGGACATATCGGATGCGAACACGCCCGTCGGGTCGATGTCGCGGCGGGTCTTCAGCCAGCCCTCCATGCCCGGGTACATCTTGTGGAAGTTCTCCGCGGAAGTGCGGGACTCCTTCGCCAGGTACAGGCGGCCGCCGAACTCCATGACGCGGCGATCCAGGTCGTCCAGAAACGCGCCCAGTCCCGGCCGGATCGGGAAGTCCACGCACACGTTCCAGCCCTTCATCGGGTAGCTCAGCGGCGCGCGGTTGCCCTCACCGAAGAGCTTGAAGACGTTTAGCGCGGAGTAGTGGCCGGACGCCTGGATGTCGCGGATGATCTGCTTGAACGGCTCCACCGCCTCCGTCGGGACGACGAACTGGTACTGCAGGAAGCCCTTGGAACCGTAGCCGCGGTTCCACTCACCGATGAGGTCCAGCGGCTGGTAGAACTGCGTGAGGTTCTGGATCTGGTTCCGTGCAGGCGAACCCATCATGTAGTAGGCCTCGCCGATCGCCATCAGGGAGAGCTTGTTCATCGTCCAGGACGGGAAGATGTCCGGCACGGTCATCAGCTGCGGGGCGTTGAACTTCAGCGGATCCTTCGCCAGCTTCGGGGCGAACTCCTTCAGCTGGTCCAGCGTGGCCAGGGAACCGCGGGAGATGGTGGAACGGCCGAGCTTCTTGCCGCCGGAGATCGCGTCGAACCAGGCGGAAGAGTACGTGTAGTTGTGCTCCGAGCCGTCGGAGTGGAACTCGATCGTCTCGTCCAGCGTGTTCGTGCGGTCGGTGTCCGCAATGAAGTAGGCGGTCTCCGTGCGCGTCATCTCGATGCGGGCGCGCAGGATGATGCCGGTCAGGCCCATGCCGCCGACGGTGGCCCAGAACAGCTCACCCTTCGGGTCATCCGGGGTGCCCTCCGGCTCCAGGTGCAGGACGCGGCCGTCGGCGACGAGTAGCTCCATGGATAGGACGTGGTTGCCGAAGGAACCCGCGGAGTGGTGGTTCTTGCCGTGAATGTCCGGCCCGATTGCGCCACCGATGGTGACCTGGCGGGTGCCCGGCAGGACGGGGACCCACAGGCCGTAGGGCAGGGCGGCCTTCATCAGCTGGTCGAGCGTCACCCCGGCATCAACGTCCACGATCGCCGTGTCCGGGTCGATGTCGTGGATCTTGTTGAGCTCCTGCATATCGATGACGAGACCGCCGGCGTTGTTGGTCGGGTCGCCGTAGCTGCGGCCCATGCCGCGGGCGATGACGCCGCGCTTCAGGTGGCTCGGCTTATCCGCGTTCTCGTCCGCGACCTGAGCCACGGCCTTCGCGATGGTCTCCACATCTGGTGTGGACAGCACCTCTGCCGTGGTGGCCTGAGTGCGGCCCCAACCGGTCAGGGTCTTTGTAGTTGTATGGATGCTCATGGGTTTCAAGCGTAGCGCCGTAGCCTGCGAATAGCCTGCTAAAACAGTCGGTTCGCTAGTACAAATCCATGATGTCGCGTATCTCACTCCCGCGACGCGTGGGAGGGCAGGCTCACGCGCCGGGCGGGGCGCGCTACGGGAACCTTTAGCGAGCTTAGAGGGCGGAACCGATGCCAATCGCCTTGAGCGTGCCCTCCACGATCCAGGTGGCGATGGCCATGAAGATCGCGCCGAAGAACGCCGCCCAGAAGCCACTGACCACCAGGCCGTTGCCGATGCCGCTGGAGATCCAACCGACAAGGGCGAAGAGCAGCGCGTTCACGATCAGCGAGAACAGCCCCAGCGTGAGGATGCGCAGTGGCAGGCTCAGCAGCCGCACGACCGGGGCGATGAAGGCGTTAACGAACATGAACACCAGCGCGGCCCAGATGAAGGCGCCCACACCGCCCATCACGGAAACGCCAGGAATAACCAGGGTGACCAGCCACAGCGCGACGGCCGTGACCACAACGTCGAGTGCAAAACGCATTAGAATCCTTCGTTCTTCAACATGTCTGTCACGGCAGCGCCATGCCGGGGACAGAACCGACATCAAGCGGGCACCGCGAGTATGACAAATAGTTAACTACCAGTATATCTGCGCTTTAGGCGCATGTCTGCGCGCTGGCCGGTTTCGCTAGTACAGGTCCATAATTGTGCGGATCTCCTCCGGGAGCTCCTCGATGCTGGTGATCTCCGGCCCGTCGTAGTCGCGCAGGATATCGCGCACCCGCTGGCGGCTCACCGAATCCATGATCGGCAGCTCCTGGGCCATCATTCGCGTCATCCACGAGTTCAATGGCAGCTGCGTGCGCTCTGCTGCCTCATAGGTCGTTTCCTCCCCGACGCCACCGACTCGCAGCGGTGGCTCCTTCTGCTCTTTCGGCTGCTTGCCGACGATGTTGGAGAGGCCTGTGCTGAGTTTTTCGAAGAGTCCTGCCATGCCTAGAAATTCTAGCCGGGGCTGCAGACACGTCCCCGTCGGTCGCTGTGGTCTAGCCAAGGGGGCGCCTGGCTGCCGGGGTAAAATGCTGAGCATGAAGAAACCACCACTCGCGTTTGAAGCTCTGGCCGCTGCCGCAGGCACGGCTGCGTTCTATGGCATCAAGGACTTCCTGCCCGCCGGCCGGGGCCGTGGCTTGCTCCGGGGCGCCGCGCTGGTCGCCGGGATCGGCCCCTACGTGCTGCGTTCCACTGCCGAAACGATGGAATTCGCGAAGGAGGAATTTTCGCACGCGAGCAAGCAGACCGCCGAACTACGCAAGCTCCTCGACGACGCCCGCGCCCGCCAGCAGGAGGGAGCTGTACCGCAGGACAGCGACGTCGCCGACCTGGCTGCGGGGGAGGACGTCGCCGTCGATGGCGATGCCTTTAACGACGACGTCGTCCCAAACGGCGTGGTCGATGACGGTGCGGTTCGCGACGGTGCGGCCGACGAGGACGGGGAGGACGCAGAGGAAATCTGGCCGCCGAATGATCCTCGCTGGTGGGACCGGGTATTCAGCCTGCCGCCTTACGCCGTGTTGCCAGGTGCGGCGGTGGTGCTTGTCCTTGCCGTGACGGTGGGGGTGCGCATCGACCGCGCGATCCAGCGGGCTGGCGTGAAGGCGCTGGAATCCCGAGGCGTGAAGCACCCGAATGCCGCGTGGGGTGTGATCTCCGGGGTGATTGGTGCGCTCGCGGTGGTGGCGGACCGGAAGACCCAGGAACGGGCGGTGCGCAGCTGAGTCTGCGTGCGGGCACGGCGTGTCTGGGGAGGTCGCTAAGATCGAGGCCATGAGCCCAGCGAGTGAAGCACAGAGCCCCAGCGTCGAGTCTTCGAGCGCCGAAGTTTCCAGCGCCGAGACTTCGAGCACCGAGGTTTCGAGCGCCGTGGCGTTGACACCCACCCCAACCTTGGCGGTGGCGCCCTCCGACCGGCCGGAAGACACGCCAGGGCCGATCACGTATTACCCGCCCGTGCTCGTCGCCTGCCGGGTGGGGGAGACGACCGCGATCTGGCAGGTCGAGACCGATCCGGAGCTGACGCGCGGCGATTTTTCCGGCGCCTGGCTGCTGGGGCCCGACGGGGTGAAGGGCTTCGCGGGGGAGGCCGAATGGATTGAAGATCGCGAGGACCCGGCTGCGATGGCGCGGCTGCTGCTCGTGCACCCGGTCTTCCTCACCGAGGACTCGCAAGGGGACATTAGCTACGGCGGCCTGGCGGAAGGCGAGCTCCACCTCGTGGATGTCGCCGCCAGCCAGAAAGCGGCTGAGGCCGCGGTTGCTGCGGCGAAGGCCGAGTTCGAGGAGGCCAACGGGGGCAAGCGCTCCACCGGATGGGGAGAGGTTCGCCCCATCGAGCCGGTCGAGGGCCACCCGCCGCAGGGGCTGGACGAGGACGCGGAAAAGGCCGTGACCAGCGTGCTCGCGTTGGCGCGTGGGGTGCGGACGTGGAACCGGGACTGGGCGGCATTCGAAGCGGTGCGGAAGCGCCGGCTGAAAAACGAGCCCGACCAGCCCCGCTGGGTACCGATCCGCCTGCAGGACTAAACCGGGGTACTGGTCGGCGTGGACTGCGGGTGCAGGGGCGGGGCTCGCGCTGGCAGAGCCGATCAGTGTTACCGCGCGGCGTGGACCGTGACATGGACGCAAAGCCGGGGGCGGCGTCGTAAAAATCAGCGTGCGGCCGTCACGGCAGCGCGACTGTCCAGTACGGGAGTGGCCAATATAACGCCCGAACAGGCGGCGAGGGAATAACAATCGGCCAGGAAATACGCGTAATCTAACCTCCGTGCCAGAGACTCCCAATGACCACACCAAGCTGCAGCCGCGCACGGCCGCGAAGCCCACGCCCGCAGGGCGTTTGGCTCGCTCCAAGGCCATCGCGCGGCAGTTTCTGCGCTTCGGCCTCGTTGGTGCCAGTGGCTTCGTGGTCAACCAGGCAGTCTTTGTGCTGTCGAAGAAGCTCTTCGATCAGGGCTTTGGCATCGACGACCTCGAAGTGCTCTTCCAGCTGCTGAACACGCAGTGGAATATGCGCTGGTACCACCTGTTTTCGGTGCTGGCTTTCCTCGTCGCGAACGTGTGGAACTTCGTGCTCAACCGCTACTGGACCTTCAAGGGCCACCATAAGCAGCCCTGGTGGATCCAGCTGCCGCAGTTCATGGCGGTGGGCGTATTCGGGCTGCTGATTACGCTGGCGGTGTCCACGCTGGTGGTGCACACGAACTCGCCGATCGGGCTGCCGGAGCACATCTTCGACAACTCTACGGGCCTGCGCACCCGCTCCTACTGGGGTAACTTCATCGGCGTGATCGTGGCGGTTCCCGCGAACTTCCTCTTCAACAAACTCTGGACGTTCCGCAACAAGGGGCCGAAGGGGTCGAGTGATTCGGAAGGCCAAGCCGCCGACGTCGTCCCGAAGATCGAAACCGAGGAGCCCAAGTGACCAGCAAGCGCCCAGAACAGCCCGTGACCAGCGACGCGCGCGGTGCGGGCGGAGCGGCGAACGGCTCGGCGGGGGCCGGGGCGTCGGCAAACAGCGAGGCGGGCGCTGAGGCTGGGGCGGGCGACGCCGTCGTGAAGGACAATATCGGCCTGAACCAGCAGATCTTCCGCTTCATCCTGACCGGCGGGCTGTCCGCGATCGTGGATCTCGGCTCGACGCTATTCCTGCGCTTTGTCGTTGGGATGACTGATAGCGGCTCGAAGGCTATTGGCTTCGTCCTGGGGACTCTCACGGCGTACATGATTAACCGGCGCTGGACGTTCAACGCCGCGCCATCGACCAAGCGCTTCGTGATCACGATGGCCACCTATGCGCTGACCTTTGTGGTGCAGGTCGGCCTGTATAAACCGTTGTTAATCCCTCTGCTGGAGAGCCACACGACTTTTTCGCCTCTGGTCGTGCGCCTAATCTCCTTCGTGATCGCGCAGGGGACCGCCACGGTGTTGAACTTCCTGATCCAGCGCTTCGTAATCTTCCGCAACTAGCGGGGGTGCGAGCTGGCTCGTTCCCGTCTCCGTGGTGGACTCTTTGTTAGGACGCCGACCTGCGCGACCAAACCCAGCCATTACTTTTCTGGCAGGGGCTTGAGTAGTTCAATCCGCTGTCGCCCCGGGGCTACAACCCCGGCCTTGATCAGCGTGGACATCTCCCTCGAGGTGGACTCCAGTGTGGTGCCCGCAATCCCCGCGATGTCTTCCCGTCGGATAGGAGCCTCGAGGATCCGGCCGCCGTCGCTTAGGCTCCGCCCGAACTTCCCGTCCAGGTAGTCCAGCGTCTCCAGCACCCGGCTGCGCACCCGAGCCGTGGCATTGTGCACTTTACGGGTCTGCGCCTCCTGCAGCGTGCGTTGCTGCAGGTGCAGCATCGCCGCCCCAACCTGCGGATGTGCGCCCACCATGCGTGTCAGCTTCTCTGCCGGCAAGAACAAGCAGCACACGGTCGTGGTCGCCCACGCCGTCACGGTGGCCTGCACCTCGCCTGGCATCATCGCGCCCAGCACGTCGCCCTCTCCGCACAGATCCACGGTCAGCTCGTGGCCCTGATCCGTGGCTTGGGTCAGCCGCACCACCCCGGACATCACCATATATAGCCCCCGTAGGGGCTCACCCTGCGTGTACAGTGGCTCGCCTTCGGCCCACGCGTGGGCGACCACCTGAGAATCGAATGCCGTACGCCCAGCGGCGTCCAAACTACTGGTGAGAGGGGAGTGCTGCATCACGCGATCCCGCAACTCGGGTGGGCAGACGTGTGGCTCAGAGCAGTGTGAAGGCATGCTCCCGATCCTAACCCGCAAGCCCGCGTTTGCCCCGGTCGAGCACCAATTCCGCTCAACTTGATCTGCGTCAAGGAAGCCCGTGGCAAGGCCCCATAACTTGAGAGTTGGAGCAAGGAAACAACAGCAACCACCAGGAAGCATCCAGGCAATCAAGCCCCTTGCACAGCCCCACGAACGGGGAAACAAACCACACACGAGGGAAAAGGAGACCCCAATGTCCAACGCAAACCTGAAGAACATCGTCCTCCGCTCCGACGAATTCTCTTGCCCGAGCTGCGTCAACAAGATCGAGACAAAACTCAACGGCATGTCCGGTGTGGACAGCGCCGAGGTGAAGTTCAGTTCCGGCCGAATCATCATCGATTACGACGCCGACGCGTTGAGCGTCAAGGACCTCGTCGGTGCCGTCGCGGACGTTGGTTATAACGCCAAGCCGAGCGCTTACTAAGCGCCGGATAGCCAACAGCCAGCATGACCGTAAAGAGGCAGATGTGAGCAAGAAAAACACCCCTGACACAGCGAAAACCGCTGTGAAAAACTGGGGACCAGTGGTGGCATCGGGCATCGCCATCGCCATCAGCTGGATCACCGGCATCGAGTGGATCATGCTGGTTGCTGCCGTCATCGCGGGCTACCGCATCGCCATTAGCGCGGTGCAGGCCCTGCGCGTGAAGCTGATCAGCATCGACCTGCTCGTCGTGACCGCCGCCGTGGGCGCGGTCTTCATCGACAACTATTGGGAATCAGCCGCCGTCACCTTCCTCTTCGCCCTGGGTAAGGCGCTCGAGACAGCAACCCTAAGAAAGACCCGCAAGGCCCTCAGCGATCTTGTGGATCAAGCACCCATGACCGCCCGCGTGCTCCGCGAGGGCCCCAATGGGCCCAGCGAAGAAATCGTGGAGCTGTGGGAACTTGAGCCCGGGGACGTCGTCATCGTCAAAAACGGCGAGCAAGTGCCGGTCGACGGCGCCATCGTCCACGGCGTCGGCGGGCTGGACGAGGCCATGATCACGGGGGCTCTGTTGCAAAGATTGGCGGCAGTCAGAGGTAGGCTGTCGCTCTGCGCCGATCAGGCGGCTGCTGCGAAATGGTGGTTGAGCATGCCCATGGCCTCCGTCAGCGCCGAGGGCCCAATGCCAAAAGCTCTCTCCACAAGGCGCACCTCGCCCCTGATGCCGGGCTGCAGGCACCAGGGGCGAGCCTGTCCTTTGCGCAGGGCTCGCATGACTTCGAATCCCTTGATCGTGGCATAGGCCGTGGGGATCGATTTGAAACCGCGCACCGGCTTGATCAGTATCTTGAGCTTTCCGTGATCGGCCTCGATCACGTTATTGAGATACTTCACCTGCCGGTGGGCCGTCTCCCGGTCCAGCTTTCCTTCGCGCTTCAATTCGGTGATCGCTGCACCATAGCTCGGCGCTTTGTCGGTATTGAGCGTGGCAGGCTTTTCCCAGTGCTTCAGGCCTCGCAGGGCCTTGCCCAGGAACCGCTTCGCTGCCTTGGCGCTGCGGGTCGGCGACAGGTAGAAATCGATCGTGTCGCCCCGCTTGTCGACTGCCCGGTACAGGTAGGTCCACTTGCCCCGCACCTTGACGTAGGTTTCATCCAGGCGCCAGCTCGGATCAAAGCCACGCCGCCAGAACCAGCGCAGCCGCTTCTCCATCTCCGGGGCGTAGCACTGGACCCAGCGATAGATCGTCGTATGGTCGACCGAAATGCCGCGTTCCGCCAGCATTTCCTCAAGGTCGCGATAGCTGATCGGATAGCGACAATACCAGCGCACCGCCCACAGGATCACATCACCCTGGAAATGGCGCCACTTGAAATCCGTCATCGTTCCGTCCGTCCAATCTCCGCCAAGCATGCTCAAGCTTCACGATTTTTGCAACAGAGCCCTCCCGGAAGCTCTGGGGGGAGTTTCGATGACTGAGCGGGTGGCCGAACAAGTGCGGCGACTGCTGCACGAGCAGCCGGAGCTTGAAGTCGTGTTCACCGATGCGCTCACCGCCGACAGTTACCTCCACAGTGGGCGCAGCGGCCGCCCAGTGCTGTTCCTGCACACGGCGCACCGCCAGCTCGTTGACGAGCTGCGCGGCCGCGGTGATGACCCCGGCCGACCGCACTAGTCCAATGGGCGGGAGGCGTTGCGCAGCTCGTCGACGACTTCGCGATGCTGTGGGTGTACGAACAGGATGAGGGCCTGGCCGTGCGTGCTCAGAAGATGACTGTCGACGGTGATTGCGTCCACGAATCGGATGTCGACGGCAGGATCTTCCAGGAGGGCGCGGCGAATTGCCGCGAGGGTGCGAGCGACGGTCATGGCCGTGTCGGCAGGCTAGTGGGCCGCGCCGAGTTCGACGAGGAGGACGCCGCCGATGATGAGGGCGATGCCGAGCGCCATGACCCAGGTGAAGGGCTCTTTGAACAGGAACTTGCTGGCCACTGCGGTGAGGGCGACGCCGGAGGCGGCCCAGATGCCGTAGGCAACACCGATGCCGAGCCCGAGGGCAAGGACTTGGGTGAGGAAGAAGAACGCGCCGAGGTAGCCCACGACGACGGCGATGTAGAACAGTTTCCGTCCGCCGGTTGCCAGGCGCAGGGAGAGCGCCGCGCCGACTTCGAGGACGATCGCGAGGATGAGGAAGAGCCAGACCATCAGATGCTCGCCTCCCTCTTGCGCTGCGCCGCTTGCGATCCGAGTTCGACGGTGAGAACACCGCCGATGATCAACGCCAGGCCGAGGATCATCACGCCGGTCAAGGGCTGTCCGAACAGAAGTGCCGCCAGCACCGCCGTCAGGGCGACGCCCATCGCGCCCCAGATCCCGTACGCAACCCCGAGGGCCATCCCCTCGCGTAGAACGAGCGCGAGAAGCGTGAACGCGCCGACGTAGCCGATCGCGACGAGGATGTACCAGGCGGGGTGGTCCTGGCCGGCTTGGAGGGCGAGGGAGCCGGCGACTTCACTGATGATCGCGCCGGCAAGCAGGAGCCATTTCTTCATAGTCAGTCCTTCACGAGGTTGTGGGCGAAGGCGCGGAGCTGCGCCAGGTCGCCGGGGGTAGGAGGGGAGACGTTGGCGGCTTCGGCAAGCCACCCGCCGTCGGCCAGGAGGCGGGCGGCGAGCAACCGGGTGCGTTCGTCCGGGGCGACGTCATCGGGCACGACGAGCCAGGGCGCGAGACGTTCGGCCCAGCGCTGCGTGAGCGAGCGGCGCAGCTTCGGATCACTCATCGCCACCAGGTCGGTTTCATCGAAACCCCCGGACAGTGACCAGTCGACATACGCGCCGATGCGCGCGGCCGGCGCCGCGCCCTCCGGCGACGACCCGAGGCGTGCGACCAGCGCCTCTTCCCAGCGGTCCAAAACGGAGTCCACCAGGGCGAGCATGAGGGCTTCCTTCGTGGGGAAGTGATACATCACCCCCGGCTTGGTCAGCCCCACACTTCGGGCCACGGAATCCAGAGACACCGCCCGCCCCTCGTCGAGCTGAGAGAAGGCGGCCGCCAGGATCGCGGGGCGAGGATCGGTGCGCATGAGTGTAGGTTACCATTCGGAAGGTAACCAGGCCATCCAGCAGATTGCCGGCGCATAGGTTCATCACCGCGAGCCGAGTAGGCCGAAAACGATCGTTTTCGGGCAGCCGTGCCGGACGGCCCGCCGAGGCAGCGACACGCCGTTATCTGACCGACCGAAACCTATGACCGAAACCAACCCCGACCCGAAACCCGACCTATACCGTTTGCGGGCAGGCCGGTAAAATCAGGAGTACACCAGGAGGTGCAGCATTATGTCGCAACCATCATTTGACGTAGAGGCCCGCTGGCCCGAGCTGTTCGACCAGCTCGACGCTGACCAGCGCCGAGCCGTTGTGCGCTCGCTCGCGGCAGGCTGGCATGAGGGATGGGAGCCGAACCGCGAAGACGTGGCCGACCTCATCGACTACACGCGCGGCGCGCTGACGTTCGAGGACTACGAGGCGCGCACCGCCGCTAAGGCGGCGCGCATCGCCGGAGCGGCCGCTACGCTCTGATGCCGCACCAGTTCGATTCGTGGGAGTCATACTTTTACCCGGAGACGTACAACGCGCAGACCCGCAATGGCGTGCTGCGCAACATACCGGACATTCGAGACGCCGCAGCGCTGCGCACCTACGACTACCGCATGTCGTTTGCGCGCCGCATCGAGCTTGAGTTGCGCCCGGAGCTTGTGACTCGCACGTTCGACGGCGAGCACATGAAGCAGATTCACGGCCACCTCTTCGGCTCGACCTTTGAATGGGCTGGTCAGTACCGAACGGTGAACATGGCGAAGGGCGGCGGAGCCGCTTTCGCTGATGCTCACAACGGCGCGATAGACGCCTACTTAGACAACGTGCGCGTGATGGTCGAGCGCACCGATTGGGCGCAGCTCAGCCACGCCGAGTTCTCGGAGCGCGCCGCCGAAATCTTCGCCTGGACAAACCAGAGTCATCCGTTCAGAGAGGGCAACGGACGCACTACCAAGGTGTTCATGGAGCACGTTGCGGAGCGCTCACCGTACACGCTTGAGTTCGAGCGCGTGCCCGAGGAAGTTTGGAATATGGCATCGGCCGCGACGCGGCCGCCGCTGGGGGAGTACCTACCCAACCATGTTCCGATGGTGCCCGTGTTCGAGCACGCGGCCGTGCCGCGGTCGAACGTGCTGATGCACGAGGGCGGCCGCGTCACAGGCGACGCAGCGCCCGAGAAGCCGATGACGCTTGGAGAGCGCATCGAGCGCAAGGTGAACGAGCTGCGCGAGGCTCGGCCGAGCAAGCCGAAGCACGCAGCAGATCGCGGCCGGGATATGCCCGAGCTGGGCGACGGATCGAAGCCGAAGCCGCCCGAGCGTGGCCCGAGCTTAGGACGATAGCCGTGAGGCTCGGATATACCCGTGTCAGCACCCGCGAGCAGAATGCAGACTCGCAGATCGCCCGCCTCGAACAGGCAGGGTGCGAACGAATTTTCGTTGACGTTGGCTATTCAAGTCGCGTTGAGGATCGACCCGATTGGATCGAGTGCCGGAAGATTCAGCGCCCCGGTGATGAGCTGGTGATTCCCTCGCTCGACCGCGTGGCAGGCACTGACAGCATCGCTATCTCGGTTATCCGTGACCACGCAGCGCGTGGCGTGAAGCTGCGCAGCCTCGATGAACCGTGGATGGACATAGACCCGTCAACAGCGATGGGTGAAGCCATGCTCAAGATCATGGCGACGCTCGCGCAGCTTCGCGTCGATATGATCCGTGAGAACACCCGCAGAGGCGTCGAGCACGCGCGCTCCCAGGGTCGCGTCGGCGGCCGCCCGACCGTCATGACACCCGAGCGCATCGCAATGGCGAAGACCATGCGGGAGGCTGACCCGCCGATGAGCTACGAGCAAATCGCGGGCTCTGTTGCAAAGATTGGCGGCAGTCAGAGGTAGGCTGTCGCTCTGCGCCGATCAGGCGGCTGCTGCGAAATGGTGGTTGAGCATGCCCATGGCCTCCGTCAGCGCCGAGGGCCCAATGCCAAAAGCTCTCTCCACAAGGCGCACCTCGCCCCTGATGCCGGGCTGCAGGCACCAGGGGCGAGCCTGTCCTTTGCGCAGGGCTCGCATGACTTCGAATCCCTTGATCGTGGCATAGGCCGTGGGGATCGATTTGAAACCGCGCACCGGCTTGATCAGTATCTTGAGCTTTCCGTGATCGGCCTCGATCACGTTATTGAGATACTTCACCTGCCGGTGGGCCGTCTCCCGGTCCAGCTTTCCTTCGCGCTTCAATTCGGTGATCGCTGCACCATAGCTCGGCGCTTTGTCGGTATTGAGCGTGGCAGGCTTTTCCCAGTGCTTCAGGCCTCGCAGGGCCTTGCCCAGGAACCGCTTCGCTGCCTTGGCGCTGCGGGTCGGCGACAGGTAGAAATCGATCGTGTCGCCCCGCTTGTCGACTGCCCGGTACAGGTAGGTCCACTTGCCCCGCACCTTGACGTAGGTTTCATCCAGGCGCCAGCTCGGATCAAAGCCACGCCGCCAGAACCAGCGCAGCCGCTTCTCCATCTCCGGGGCGTAGCACTGGACCCAGCGATAGATCGTCGTATGGTCGACCGAAATGCCGCGTTCCGCCAGCATTTCCTCAAGGTCGCGATAGCTGATCGGATAGCGACAATACCAGCGCACCGCCCACAGGATCACATCACCCTGGAAATGGCGCCACTTGAAATCCGTCATCGTTCCGTCCGTCCAATCTCCGCCAAGCATGCTCAAGCTTCACGATTTTTGCAACAGAGCCATCACGGGCGAATCCATCCCCGCAGAGAAGAAGGACGGCGACCAGGTCTTCGCCGGCACCTGGCTGCGCAGCGGCGCGCTGCGCGTCGAGGCTGTGGACATCGGCTCGGATACCACCCTGGCCAAGATCATTCACCGCGTCGAGGACGCCCAGGATGACCGCGCGAAAACCCAGACCTTCCTGGAGAAATTCAGCCGCTGGTACACGCCGGCCGTCATGATCGGCGCGATTCTGGTCGGCCTGATCACCCGCAACACGGAGCTCGCCCTGACCCTGCTGGTCATCGGCTGCCCAGGCGCGCTCGTCATCAGTATCCCGGTGTCCATCGTGGCCGGTATCGGGCGCGCGGCCCGCGACGGCATTCTCATCAAGGGTGGCGAGTACCTGGAGCAGGCCGCGAAGGTGGACGCCGTGGTCGTCGACAAGACGGGCACGCTGACCCTTGGCCGCCCGGCGCTGACCGATGTGCGCACCCTGCCGGGTTCGCGCTGGTCGGAAAAGGAAATCCTCCAGATTGCCGCGGACGTGGAGAGCGCCTCCGAGCACCCCCTGGCCGCCGCCATTGTGGAAGGCGCGGTGGACCGGAGCGTGCGTGAGGCCGGATTCGTCGCTGATATTCAGGACGCCGATCCGGTGGTGGCCCAGGGGATCACAGCAACCGTGCCGGGTGTCGGCCGAGTGTCCGTGGGCACTGCCGAGCTGCTGGATGATGCGGCGAGCGGCGTTAATGCCGCCCTGGCAGCGGTGGCCGAGCTCAACGAGCAGGGCAAGACCGCGATGATCGTTGGCGTGGACGGTGCGCCGGCCGGCGTGGTGGCCGTGGCTGACGAGGTACGGCCAGAAGCGCGGCCTGCGGTGGAGGCACTCCACAAGGCCGGGGTGAAGGTCGTCATGGCAACGGGTGATGCCAAACCGGTGGCGCGCAACGTCGCTGCCGAGCTGGGCATCGATGAGTTCCACGCAGGCATGCTGCCCGAGACGAAGGTGGACGTGGTCCGCGGGCTGCAGTCTGAGGGCCACACCGTGGCGATGTTGGGCGACGGCGTGAATGACATGCCCGCGCTAGCCACCGCCGAGATTGGCGTGGCGATGGGCGCGGCCGGGTCGCCGGCAACCATCGAGACCGCGGATATCGCGCTCATGGCCGATCGGCTCACGAGGCTTCCTCAGTCGCTGATCCTGGCCAAGCGCACCGCACGCACCATGCGGGTGAACATCTTCATCGCGCTGGCAACGGTGCTGGTCCTGCTGCTGGGAGTGTTCCTCGGTGGCGTGACCATGGCGGTGGGCATGCTGGTCCACGAGGCGAGCGTGCTGCTGGTCATTGTGATCGCCATGACGCTGCTGCGACCCGTGCGGACCTAAGGCCCGCTGGGCGGGGGCCGGCCCTTTCTGGGCCGGTCGAGGCTTGGACCAGTTTCCTCTGGGCTTCAGCCCTGCTACTCCGGGCGCTCGAAGCGCTCCTGGCGGCCCAAAGTGTGCAGCTGGAGCCACTCGCGGAAGCCGGCGACGTCCTTCCTCTGGACCAGGAAGAACCACGCGAAGCGCGCGTACTCCTGCGGCAGCAACCGCCGCATGCCCGGCTGCGACATGAGGTAACCGCGGTTACGGTACGTGAAGTAGCGCTTGAACTCGCCGTCCGGGTACTGCGTGTGCATGCGCCCGCCGAGGATCGGCTTGAACTCCTCCGAACCATCTGGGTGCGCATAAGCACAGGTCAGGCTCGTGCCGAAGCGTAGGCCGCTGCGGACGATGCGGCGGTGGTATTCGACCTCGTCGCCGCGGATGAACAGCCGATAATCCGGCACGCCGATGATCTCCATCGCGCGGGCGGAAATCAGCGCACCGTTGAAGAGGCTCGCGATGCCGGGCAGGAAGTCCCCCTCGAGTTCGGAGACGCGGCGGCGCCACGTGAGCCCCTGGCGCAGCGGGAAGGCCAGGCGATCCGGGTTGTTGATGTTCGTGACCAGCGGAGATACCTGCGCGAGCTGCTCGCGTTCGGCGACGTCCAGCAGGGTGGCGAGGACGTTCTCGTCGGCGGGGCGGCCGTCGTCGTCGGCGCACCAGATGGCGTCGGCGCCCAGGGCGAGTGCTGCGAGGAAGCCGAGGGCGAAGCCGCCCCCACCGCCCAGGTTCGTGCGGCTGGGCAGGTACATCGGGCGGGGACGTCGCTGGGGGACGTCGCCCGAAGCGGCGGAGGGGGAGCTGGACGCGGACGTCGACGTCGTGGCGTCGTCGTTGTCGTTGGCAGCGGCGCCGTCGGGAACTTCCTCGGAGGCCTTGGTGATCGCCGCCCCGACGGTCTGGATCTCCGCGAAACGGCGGGCGGCGATCTCAGCGGACGCGCGGCGGGACTGCGGTTCGCCGCCGAGCGTCGCGTGGACCAGGGTTTCGACCGCGGGGTCGGCGCCGTTGTCCACGACGATGACCCAGTCAGGACGACGGGTCTGCTTGGCCACCATATCGAGGCTGCGTTCCAGCAGGTCAACGCGGTTGTGGGTGACGATCACGGCGGCGATGGTGCCGCGCGGGTCGATGGCATAGCGCCCCGGGTTGGGTGCGGTGTGGTCCGTGGCCGGGGTCTGCGGGCCGGTGCGTGAGTGCGGGGCGTGCGGGCCGGCGTGTGAGTGCGCGGTGTGCGGGCCGGCGGTGGTGGTGTCCGAGGATTGGTCGGTGGTGTTGATGGTGCCCTGGGAGCCGGTGATGCGGGCGATAGTGCTGGTGGCAGCGTTTTTGAGTCCTCGGAGCGCGCGTTTCATGGGTGCTACTTTACCCGGTCTGCGTGAGGCCTCTGGCGATGCGCGCCGGGCTGGCGCGTGCCCGCGCCCCTGCCCTGGCGGCTTCGCGGGCTAGCTCGGCTGCCCCGGCGTGGGGCCGAGCGTGAGCCCGTGCTCCTTGCACTTCACCCGGTTGCGCTCCACCCCACCCGCACCCGGTTTTGGGCTGTAGCGTGTCAGGTTATGTTTGTTTTGTGGCACGGCACGACCCAAAACCGCGTTTGTGCGCACCCGGCCATGCGTTTCTCCCGTGTTCCCAACCGTGTGCCCGTGTGCCCGTACGTGCCCCATCCCCTGGCGATGCGCGTCGGGCTGCGCGTGCCCGGCTCCCTGTTCCGGTTTTGGGCTGTAGCGTGTCAGGTTTTGTTCGTTTTGTGGCACGGCACGGCCCAAAACCGCGTTTGTGCGCACCCGGCCATGCGTTTCTCCCGTGTTCCCAACCGTGTGCCCGTGTGCCCGTACGTG
>NZ_JASONC010000022.1:0-25462 GCF_030217065.1 Corynebacterium sp. UMB4614 | reverse complement strand
GCCAGCTCAGGATTTTCCATCAGCTTCTCGCTGATCTCGTTGACCCTCGCCGGGTCATGGCCTTTCTTCGGTGACACCGTAGTCATTATCGGTGAAACTCCCTCTCAATCAGAGCCTCACACACAAACTTCCTGACACCCTCAAGACCCCCTTCTGGGGGTATCAAAACGCTCTAACCTGCACTTTAAGTGCAACTCAGATGGCCTCACTCTCAGCACGTTCAGCTCAACCGACAAGCAAGCACGCAGGTAACATTTGGGGAATCGACCGCATATCACATCACCAAGCGCTAGGCAAGCCCGGCCGGCGACCTCACCTAGCTCAGTAGGCGTCGCTGGTCGTGAGGGGCCGGAGCCCCATGACAAAAGTCATGGGCAAGTAATGACAGAAAATATTTCGGCTCCTCATGCTGGATTTCTAGCGTGAAGACCATGAACACGACACACACCGCCCAAGCGATAGAAGCCACCGGAGTCAGCAAAACCTTCCACCCACGTTCCAGCCGTCCCGTGCACGCGCTCAAGAACGCGAACCTCACTGTCCAACCGGGCGAGATCATCGCCCTCCTCGGCACCAACGGCGCGGGTAAGACCACCCTGCTGGACCTCATCCTGGGGCTGACCACCCCGACCTCCGGCACCGTCACCGTGATGGGGCATTCCCCCACGCAGGCCGTTTACAAACAACACATCGGTGCGCTGATGCAGACCGGTGGCCTGCTCAACGAGCTCACGGTCAAAGACACCGTGGAGATGGTCGCCGCGACCTTCCCGGAGCACCTGTCCCTCGACGAGGTCATCGCACAGGCCGACCTGGAACCCATCTACACCCGGCGCGTGGGCAAATGCTCCGGCGGTGAGCAACAGCGCCTCCGTTTCGCGCTGGCCATCCTCGGCAACCCGGAGATCCTCATCCTGGACGAACCGACCGCAGGGATGGACGCCGGTGCACGTCGCCGTTTCTGGGACTCCATGACCCACCAGGCACAGCAGGGGCGCACGATCATCTTCGCCACCCACTACCTGGAGGAGGCGGAGCACTTCGCCCAGCGCATCGTCCTCATGAAGAACGGTGAAATCATCGCCGACGGAACCACCGCCGAGCTGCGGAACATGACTGCCGGCCGGGTGGTTAGCGCCGAATTCCCGGGCGAGCTCCCTGACCTGACCAGGCTGCCTGGTGTGACAGGCAACGACGTCACCGGCAACCGCCTGAGCATGACCACCGAGGATTCCGACGCACTCGCCCGCTATCTGCTGACCCACACCGAGGCCCGCGACCTCAGCATCAGCAGCCACACCCTGGAGGACACCTTCCTCGCACTGACGAAAGAACACCAGGAGACATAAAACCATGAGCACCACCCTGAGATTTACCGGCCACGAACTCCTCCGACTGCGCCGGGAAATGGCCACTCTCTTGTTCAGCATCGGGCTGCCGATCTTCTTCTACCTCATCTTCGGCGCGCTACAGGACTACGGGGATCAGAAAATCAACGGCGGGAACCTCGCCGCCTTCGTCATGCTGGGTATGGCTTTCTACGCTGGCGTGGTGGGCGCGGTCGGCGCCGCAGGGTCCGCCGTCACCGACAACCGCAGCGGGTGGTCGGCTTATCGTGCGCCGCGAACAGGGCCTAATTACCGTACTGATCACGATGGGTGAGGATCACGAATTCATCGACGATCACTCCAACCGGCAGGAGGCAGCCCAATGACAACAATCCGCGTACTACTCGCCGAGGACCAGTCGCTGGTGCGTGGGGCGCTGGTCGCGCTACTCAGCGCAGAACCGGACATCGAGGTTATTGCGGAATGCGCCACGGGCACTGAAGCCCGGCGCCTGGTGCAGGAGCACCCCATCGACGTGGCCCTCCTGGATATCGAAATGCCGGGGCTCAACGGCCTGGACGTGGCCAAAGAGCTGTCCGGGCACCCGTGCCGTTGCCTGATCGTCACGACCTTCGGTAAGGCGGGCTACGTCAAGCGCGCGATGGAGTCGGGCGTGGACGGGTTCATCGTGAAGGACACCCCTCCCGAGGAGCTCGCCGATACAATCCGTCGGGTGCACGCCGGTCTGCGTGTCATCGACCCGACGCTAGCCCGGGACAGTCTGCTCGCCCCGGATAATCCCCTCAGCGACCGGGAAACGCAGGTATGCCAGCAGCTCTTCCAAGGAAAAAGCTCGCCCGCCATCGCCAAGGCCCTGCACCTTTCGCCGGGCACAGAGCGCAGTCACATCTCCAGCATTATCTCGAAGACCGGCGCGGGAAACCGCTTCGAGGCTGCCCACCTGGCGAAGGCGAATGGCTGGATCTAGCCCGCTGCCCGGGGAAACACAGCAGGCTTGGGCATGTGCTGCCCTCGCTGCTGCCCCAGGCCAGTCCCCTAGTTCTCCGGTGCTTTGCCGAACTTGATAAAGGAGTTCCTGCCGAGGACAAACTTTCTCCGGGACAGCTGCCCGAAGATCTCACGGCTTTCCACGGAATCCTTAGTCACGCGGACGAGCAGCGTGCGGCTGGCCTCCTCAACGAGGTAGAAGGAATCACCGCTGAAGGAGTTCTTCACCTCGGAAATGAAATTGGGCACCCCGTCGAAGGCAATCTCGGTGAACCACTTCATGGCCGTCTCGCCTTTAGTGTTCTTCTTTTCCCGCAGCAGTGGAGTGATCACCGCGTGCGGGAAGACCTGCCGAACCGCGGTGTGAGCCTGCGTCCCTTTCGCCAGGAACCTGCCCCCGGTCTTCTCCAGGGACTTGACGTCGACGGCCACGCGGTCGGTCGTTGCGCCTAGTACCGCTCCATCATTACCCAGAAGGTCATCGGTGCTGACCCCGAACAGCGCAGCAAGCCTCTTGAAGGCCTCGATATCGGGCGCGCTGTCCCCAGATTCCCAACCTTGCACGTCTTCCCGGGCCACCACGAGCTTGTCCGCGAGCTCGGCCTGGGAAAGCCCGGCCTTGTTCCGGAGAGCCTTAATGCGCTGTGCCAGTGCCATGCGAAAATCCTACCCGTTACCTTGTGAGTGTCCCCGATAATGGGGATAGTCGCTGGTCCCGGTATGGCTTGCCTGCCCTGTAGTTTCCATAATCCGGGGGGTGTTGCCGCCGGGTGCCAGGACTTTCGATGACAGCTGATAGGGACACGGCCAGTTTTAAACTAGGTCTCTTTGTAACGTGGGTGCTTGCAACGAAGGTCATGACACCAGCGACTGGAACAACGCCATACCCATCTCGTTTTCTAGGAGCTCATCATGTCTCCGGAGCATTCCATCGACATATTCCTTGGGCTAGACGTCGGCAAATCTGAACACCACGCCTGCGCCTTAGACCGTGATGGCAACAAGGTCTTCGACAAACCGTTGCCTCAACTCGAATCCGAACTAGCAGGCGTTTTTCACCAGCTTCAGAAGCTTGGCACCGTGCTCGTGATCGTCGACCAACCCAACACCATCGGCGCACTACCGATTGCTGTAGCCCGGGACTGCGGTTGCGAAGTCGGATACCTGCCAGGTCTTGCGATGCGCAAAGCTGCAGATCTCTATCCGGGACGTGCAAAAACAGACAAACGCGACGCATTCATCATCGCCGACACCGCCCGCACAATGCCCCACACGCTACGTGCCGTCGACCGCAATGATGAGGTACTCTCCGCCCTAAAGATGCTGTCCGGCTTCGATGATGACATCGCCCGCGATTGCACTCGCACTGTCAATCGGCTTCGCAGTGTCCTCACCCAGATCTACCCCAGCCTGGAACGAGTTTTTGCTGGTAGCACCCTGACTCGCACGCCGATCCTGGAATTATTGATCCATTACAAGGGACCGCAGGGGCTAAAAAGAGCCGGATACCAACGAGTGTTGAACTGGATGATCAAGCGCACACGTAAAGACCCCACCCCGCTGGTAGACGACATTTTTGCAGCGCTGAAAGCTCAAACAGTCACCGTGCCTGGAAGCGATGCCGCCGAGTTAGTAATTCCTCAACTGGCTGCAAACATCCAGGCCCTCAAAGAGCAACGAAACACCATTGCTGAGCAGGTTGAAGAGATGCTCGCTGATTTCCCTCTTTGTGAGGTCTTGATGAGTATGCCCGGAGTCGGCATCAAGACCGCAGCGCAGATCCTTCTTGCGATCGGTGATGGCTCCGACTTCGCTAGTGCTGGCCACTTAGCTGCTTATGCTGGAATAGCACCCGTGACTAGACGATCCGGTTCGTCGATCAGAGGTGAATTCCCGGCACGGTCAGGCAATAAACGACTGAAAAACGCCTTGTTCTACTCCGCATTCGCAGTTATCCGCAGCCACGAACCGTCACGGCGGTATTACGAACGCAAACGCGCTGAAGGAAAACGCCACAACGCAGCAGTCATCTGCCTGGCACGACGCCGATGCAATGTCATCTACGCGATGCTGAAAAACAAGGAGTTCTTCCGCGAAATCCCGCCACGCCCCGTCGCCGCATAAAGCCCGAAGACGAAAGCCGACCAGCACACGCTGGCCGGCTCCTAGGCACGCCTAAGAAACTACTCCCAAGACTGCGCTCGTCAACATCGGTCTGGCACTTGACAAAAACATAGGGACACCCCCCCATTCGGCACCAAGTCCTCAATCATCCCTATGAATAATGCGTTTCATAGTGCACGAAAAACTCCCCTGTGAGGCACACTACAGTCCATGGAATTATTGCTGACTTACCTCGGCGTGGTTTTCATCTGTGGACTCATCGCCTGGGCCGTGCGGCTGCCGCCCCTGATCGGCTTCCTTGCCGCCGGTTTCGCACTCCACGCCGCGGGTGTGGAGCACGTCGAGTCCCTCGACCTCTTCGCTGATATCGGCGTGACCCTCATGCTCTTCGCCATCGGCCTGCGCCTCGACCTGAAGGCGCTCACCGATAAGGCAGTCTGGCTTACGGCCAGCGCCCACGTCCTGGTCATGACGCTCGTCGGCGCGGGATTCATCACCGCCCTCGGTGCGCTCGGTGCTTTCGGTCCCACCAGTTTCCAGGTGGCCGTCAACGTCGCGCTGGTCTTGAGCTTCTCCAGCACCATCGTGGTCATCAAAATCCTGCAGGACCGAGGCGACGAGCAGGCTCTCTACGGGAATATCTGCATCGGCGTGTTGATTATGCAGGACATTCTCGCGGTGGTCTTTATGAGCATCCTGCGCGGCGAGCCGCCACACCTGGCTTCCCTGCTGCTTGTCGTGATCGTGCCAGTGCTGGCCCTGACCACCCGCCGTTGGTACAAGCTCGGCCACGGTGAACTCGGGGCGCTATTTGGCATCGCCATGGCCCTGATCCCCGGCTACGCACTCTTCGAGTGGGTTGGTCTGTCCGGCAGCCTCGGCGCGCTGATCATGGGCGTGGTGCTCTCCCGCTCCCCAGGCGCCGAGCAGCTCAGTCACTCCCTGTTCACCCTCAAGGAGCTGTTGTTGGTCGGCTTCTTCGTCAACATCGGCTTCATGGGTTTGCCGAATTGGCAGAACGTTGCCGACGCCGCCCTACTCCTCCTCTTGCTCCCCGTTCAGGCCGCCGCCTACTGGGCGATCCTGTGGTCCCTGGGGCTGCGCAACCGCACCTCTGTGCTCACGGCGCTCCTGCTGGCCAACTACTCGGAGTTCGCGCTCATCATCGCCGCCGTTGGCGTTCAGGACGGCTGGCTCAACGAGCGCTGGCTGCTCTCCCTGGTGCTTGCGGTCTCCATCAGCTTCGTCATCTCCGCGATCTTCAACCCGCAGAGCGTGTCCCGCGCCACCCACCTGGCTAAGCGCCTGCCCGTGCGCCCGCCACACAAGATCCACCCGGAGGACCGCCCCATCGAGCTCGGCGACGCCCACGCTCTCGTGCTCGGCGTCGGCCGCGTCGGGCTTGCGTGCTACATCGAGCTCAGCGAAGTCTACGGGGCCAAGATCTTGGGCGTGGAGCACGACCCCGCCCGGGTGCGCCACCTGCAGGAACGCGGCTACAACGTCGTGGAAGGCGACGCGACGGATATCGACTTCTGGGAGCGGGTGAAAGACAGCCACCAGATCGACATGATCATGCTCGCCATGCCCGCCCAACATGCGAACGTGGATACCGTCAAGGAGATTCACGCCTCCCACGTGGACACCGAGGGATGCACCATCAGCTCGGTGGCGATGTACCGGGAGGACGTCGAAGCCCTCGAGGAGCTCGGCCTGGACGTCGTCGTCCACCTCCAGGACGGCGCCGGCGAGTCCCTGGCGGAGCGGACCTTCCTGAACCAGGAGCAGCGCCGCTCACAGCTGCAGTAGCTCGCAGGATCAATTAGCTCCGCTTCGCGTAGCGCATGCCCTCGATGACCTCACCGTTATCGAAAATGACGGGGCGGCCATATTCCAGGCCGGGCCCGTCGTCGTACTTCTGCATCAGGTAGTCGTTGAGCTGCTGCATGTCCTTGACCACGATGGCCTGATAGGGCATGTCGAAGGCGATTTTCTCCAAGAAGAGGATCTTGCCCTCATGGGGCACCGCGACCCCGGTATGCCCAACGAAGAGGGTGGCCGGATCGGTCAGGGTGTCGTGGGAGAACATCGAGATCACGCGGGCCTTCGTGTCCGCGAACGTGATGCCGCGGTCTGCAGCATAGGCCTTGATGTCTGCGATGTGCTGGGCTGCATCTTGGCTCTTGGTGGTGGGAATGGCTCCATAGAAGGCCTCGAAGCGCTTACGCTCGGCGCTGGTTAGGAGCTCCTTCGGTGCGTTGTTGAGGGACTCCTCGTCCAGGAATAGCAGCGAGGAATCGGGGTTGGACTCCTCCGCCATGCTGACCAGGGATTGTGCGAGCGTGAAGGTGTTGATCCGGCAGTTGGTGCCCGGATAGCGCTGGCCGTGGTATTTCTGCCACGCGCTGGTCAACGCCTCAACGTCATACTCCGGGTCCTGGGTGCCGTAGTCCCGAAAACCGCTGGAGATGAGGCTGTCGGTCGGCACCGCGCTGTTGTACTCCGTCACGAGCTCGAAGAAGCGGTCGATGTTCTCCTTCGGGAGCCCGGCGCCCTCAAGTGCGGTTCGGGCGAGCTGCTGGGACGCCGCGTCGACCAGGTTGCTGATCTGCGCCCCAGCCAGCAGTTCTTTCGGCTCCTGGTCCGCAGCCGTGGGCGTGGACGTGGGTTGCTGAGCGGTGCTCGCCCCTCCAGCCTGCTGTTGCTTGGAAAGCTGCGCACCGGTGCTCTGTTCGCTCAAGCTCTGCTGCTGGTCGGGGCTGGAGTCCTCCGCAGGCGTGCAGGCCGTCGCGAGCAAACAAGCCGCAAAAAGGGGAAGGCTACGAGAAGGAAAACGCATGAGGACATGCTAGTCCCTCGCCTATCCTCGGCACGCGTCGCGGGGGACGATTATTCTGTAAATATGACTTATTCCAGTGTGATCACCAAGCCTCAGCCCAGCGACGTCGAGATCGCACAGGCTCACCCCCTCGAGCCCATCGCGGACATCGCCGAGCGCGCCGGAATCCCCGCCGAGGCACTCATCCCTTACGGCACCACCAAGGCCAAGGTGGACGTCCCTGCGCTGCGCACCACCGACGTGTGGAACAAGCCCCTGGGCCGCACCGTCCTCGTCACCGCCATGTCCCCCACCCCAGCGGGCGAAGGCAAGTCCACCACCCTGATCGGGTTGGCGGACGCCCTGCGCACGGCCGGGAAGAACACCATCGTCGCCATCCGCGAACCATCCCAGGGCCCAGTGATGGGCATCAAGGGCGGCGCAGCCGGTGGCGGCTACGCACAGATCGTCCCGATGGAGGACATCAACCTCCACCTCACCGGCGACATGCACGCCCTCACCTCAGCAAACAACACGCTGGCCGCCCTCATCGACAACCACATCCAGCAGGGCAACGAACTCGGCATCGACCCGCGCCGGGTTACCTGGCGCCGCTGCATGGACGTCAACGACCGCAGCCTGCGTTCCATCGTCACTGGGCTCGGAGGGCCTGCCCACGGCACCCCGCGCGAGGCTGGCTTCGACATCACCGCCGCCAGTGAAATGATGGCCATCCTCTGCCTCGCCACGGACCTGGCGGATCTGAAGGCCAAGCTCGCCAGCATCGTCATCGGCCGGACTTATAGTGGCGGACCGGTCACCGTTGGTGACCTGCAGGTCGAAGGCGCGCTTACCGCCCTGCTGCGGGATGCCCTGAACCCCAACCTCGTGCAGACTCTCGGCGGCACCCCGGCACTCATTCACGGCGGCCCCTTCGCCAATATCGCGCACGGCTGCAACAGCCTCATCGCCACCCAGACCGCCCGCCGCCTCGGGGACATCGTCGTCACGGAGGCCGGTTTCGGCTCCGACCTCGGCGCGGAGAAGTTCTTCGACATCAAGGCTCGCGAGGGCGGCATCGACGTGGACGCAGCCGTCGTCGTCGCGACCATCCGCTCCCTGAAGTACAACGGCGGCGTCGTAAAGGAGGACCTGAACAGCGAAAACCTGGCCGCCCTGGACGAGGGACTGAAGAACCTCGAGCGCCATGTGAAGAACATGGAGAAGTTCGGCACCACCCCGGTCGTCGCGCTGAACCTCTTCACCTCCGACACCGACGCCGAGCGCGCGCACGTCGCCGAGTGGGCTGAGAAGCTGGGCGTGCGCCTGGCCGAGTCCACCGTCTGGGCCGAGGGTGGCGCCGGTGCCACCGAGCTGGCCCAGCAGGTACTCGAGGTCATCGAGAACGGCGAGACCCCGCAGGCCAGCTCCCAACAGCTCTACGACCCGGCGGAAGGCCTGGCCGAGTCCATCGAGACCATCGCGACCCGCATCTACGGCGCTAGCGGTGTGGAGTTTTCCACCAAGGCCAAGAAGGACCTGCAGTTCCTCGCCGAGCACGGCTGGGACAAGCTGCCCGTGTGCATCTCCAAGACGCAGTACAGCTTCTCCGATGACCCGGCCGAGCTGGGTGCGCCGGAAGGCCACGTGCTGCACGTCCGCGAGTTGGCTCCACGCCTGGGCGCGGGCTTCGTCGTGGCGCTGACCGGGCAGGTGATGACGATGCCGGGGCTGCCGAAGCGCCCCGCAGCAGAGCAAATCGATGTCGCCGAGGACGGCACGATCGCCGGACTGTTTTAGCGGCAAAAATGGGACTACACTGAGCTTCGTGCAGAATCAGGTACTCACGAAGCGACGTCCCCGCCCGGTCTTCGACCGCGGCCCCAGGCCCTACATGCGAGGGCGGTTACACACCGCCGCCGCGTGGTACTTTGGCGGGATGGGCACCGCCCTCACAATCGTGGCGCTGGCGAAATTCGGCATCTCCTGGATGTCCCTGACCACCGCCCTCTACGCGCTGTGCCTGGCCGGGATGCTGAGTGTAAGCGCCCTCTATCACCGGGTTCCGTGGCGCTCCGCGGCGGCGGTCAACAGCTGGCGGCGGGCCGACCACGCCATGATCGCGATCTTCATTGCCGGCACCTATGGGCCGGTAACGGTCGCCGCATTCGGCGCGCGGTGGTTCACCGGCTGGGCCTGGTTTAACACCGGCGGATTGTGGATCTTGGCGGTGTGCTGGCTCGCCGCGCTGGCCGCGGTCGTGCTGAACCTGGTGTGGATCGACCACCCGCGGTGGCTCGACGCCGCCACCTACCTCACGCTCGGTTGGCTGGCAGCTATCGGCGCCGTGGGCTACTACCAGCAGCTTGGGGTCGCCGTGAGCCTGTTGATGCTGCTCGGCGGGCTGGTCTACTCGCTCGGTGCGGTGATCTACGCCAAGCAGTGGCCGAACCCCTCCCCTCGTTGGTTCGGCTTCCACGAGGTCTTCCACGCTGCCACCATCGTGGCAGCGCTTCTGCACCACATCGCAATCTGGGTGCTCGTGCTCCGCTAGAGCCTGTTGTAGCTTCCGCTAGCGCTTCTTTTTCTTCTCCCGGATGCGGATCGCGATGCGCACCGGGGAGCCTTCGAAGCCGAAGGTCTCGCGCAGCTTGCGCTCCAGGAAGCGGCGGTAGCCGTGCTCCAGGAAGCCCGTGGTGAACAGCACGATCACCGGCGGGCGGGACGAGGCCTGCGTGGCGAAGAGCACGCGCGGCAGGCGACCGCCACGCATCGGTGGCGGAGTCTCCGCGATGACCGCACGCAGCCAGGTGTTCAACTGTCCGGTAGGAATGCGCTGATCCCAGCTATCCAGAGCCTCCATCATCGCCGGTTCCAGCTTCTGCAGAGCACGACCAGTCTTAGCGGAGATATTCACCCGGCGGGCCCACGGCACGTGCGAAAGCTGCAGATCGATCTCCCGCTCCAGCAGCTCCCGGCGATCCTCGTCCACCAGGTCCCACTTATTGAACGCCACGACCAGAGCCTTGCCGGCATCCAGGATCATCCGCAGCACGCGCTGATCCTGCTCCGCGATCGGCTCGGAGGCGTCCACCAGGAACACCACGACCTCACTGGCATCAATCGCGGCGCGGGTGCGCAGCGAGGCGTAGTACTCGTGCCCCACCGCGTTCTTCACCTTCTTGCGGATACCGGCGGTATCCACGAAGCGCCAGGTGCGCTCCTCCAGCTCCACGATGGAGTCCACCGGGTCCACCGTGGTGCCCGCGACGTTATCCACCACCGAGCGCTGCTCGCCGGAGATCTTGTTCAGCAGCGAGGACTTACCCACATTCGGCCGGCCCACCAGCGCCACGCGGCGCGGGCCAGAGACCACCGAGAGCTCGCGCGGCTTCTCCGGGAAGACCTCCAGTAGCTTGTCCAGCACGTCTGCCGCGCCGCGCCCATGCAGCGCGGAGACCGGGTAAGGGTTGTCCAGGCCAAGCGCCCAGAACTCAGCCATGTCCGCGTACTGCGTATCGGACTCGAACTTATTGGCCACCACGATCACCGGCACGTCGGAGCGCTGCAGCTTGCGGGCGATAACCTCGTCGGTTTCGGTGATGCCGACCTTCGTATCCACTACGAAGACGATCGCATCCGCCGTGGCCATCGCGGTCTCCGCCTGGCGGGCGATTGCGGCGTGAATGCCCTTGGCGTCCGGGTCCCAGCCGCCGGTGTCCTGCACCCAGAAGCGGCGCCCACCCCAGTCGCCCAGGTAGGAGATTCGGTCGCGGGTCACACCCGGGAAGTCCTCCACCACGGCCTCACGGCGCCCGATGAAGCGGTTGACCAGCGTGGACTTACCCACGTTTGGTCGACCGACGATCGCCACCGTGCACAGCGCTTCCTTCTGTGCTTCGAGCTCATCGGCGATTCCGAAGGCTTCCTCGATGGACTCCCAGTCGGTGTCCTCCTCGTCGGATTCCAGCAGGTCGAAGTTCTCCGCCTGCAGGTAGTGCTCGCCGAGCTGCTCCGGGTCGACCTCCCAGGTCTCGCCGTCCCAGTTCTCGGGGTCCCAGTTCTCCAGGTCCTCCTCGGATACTTCCTGCACCGAGGCGTCCCCATCAGCAGGGACGACGTCCCCCTCAACCGTGCGGAACACCAGACCACCGGTGCTCTCCGCGCCGTCGGCTGGGATAGCGGAGTCCAGGTCCGATTCCTCGATCAGGCCGGCGATCGCCTCGATGACCTCATCGATGCTCATCTCGCCGGTGTCGAGCATGGTGGCATCCTCTGCCGGGCGCAGCGGGGAGGTCTCGCGGGTGGAGTCTGCCTCGTCGCGGCGCTGGACGTCAGCCAGGACTGCCTCGAAGGTGACCTCGCGGCCAGCGGCGGTGTCCTGGTCGAAGCGGCGCTGCGCGCGCACTTCAGCGCTGGCGGTCATGTACACCTTCACCGGGGCGTCCGGGAGCACGACCGTGCCGATGTCGCGGCCCTCGACGACGCAACGGCCAGCAGCGGCGGCAAGGTCTCGCTGCAGCTGCACCAGGTTGGTGCGGACCTCCGGGATCGCGGCGACGGCGGAGACATGCGCGGTAACCTCCGGGCCACGGATGTCGGCGGAGACGTCCTCTCCGTCCAGCAGAACCTCGGTGGACTGCGGGTCCTCGTTGACCTGCAACGGCAGCTGGGAGGTCGCCTCGATGATGGCCTCGGTCGCAGCCGGGTCGGCCGGATCGATGCCGGCCTTCAGCACGTGCAGGGTCGCCACGCGGTACATCGCACCCGTATCCAGGTAACGCGCGCCCGCGTACTGGGCGATGCGGCGGGAGACGGTGGACTTACCGGTCCCCGACGGGCCGTCGATGGCCAGCAGGAACCCACCCTCCTCGAGGTTGTCGATCAGCGCGAGCTGGGAGAAATCAGCGTTCATATCAGTAGTCATCCTTGAAGTCCTCCCGGCTTACAGGCCCACGGCCTTGTACAGGCTGGTCAGTTCCGAACGGTTGAGCGCGCGCACGCTCCCCGGCTTCTGGTCGCCGAGCTGCACCGTGTGAATCTTGGTGCGCACCAGCGCCTGGACCGGGAAGCCCGCGGCCTTCAGCAGGCGGCGCACGATGTGCTTGCGGCCCTCGTGCAGCTCCAGTTTGATCAGGGACTTGCCCTGCCAAACGTCCACGATCTGTACGTCATCGGCCTTCGCGATGCCGTCGTCCAGCTCGATGCCCTTCTTCAGCTCGTGGACCAAACCCTTCTTCGCCTCGCCCAGCACGGTGGCCATGTAGGTCTTGGAGACCTCGTAGCTGGGGTGCATGAGGCGGTTGGCGAGCTCACCGTCGTTGGTGAGCAGCAGCAGGCCTTCGGTCTGGGCGTCCAGGCGGCCGACGTGGAATAGGCCCTGGCCCTGCTTGAGGCGCTCGTCGATGGAGTTGCCCACCGACGGACGGCCCATGTCGTCGCTCATCGTGGACTGGACGCCGCGCGGCTTGTTGAAGATGTAGTAGTGCATCTCGTCGTTGACCTGGACGCGAACTCCGTCGACGCGGACGACGTCCTTGTTCGGGTCGATACGCACGCCCATCCGGTCCACGACCTTGCCGTTGACTTCGACGCGGCCCGCGGCGATGAGCTTCTCGCTCATGCGGCGACTTGCCACGCCGGCGGCTGCCAGGACCTTCTGCAGGCGGACCTTGTCCTCTGCAGCAGGGGCGGCTTTCTGCTCTGACTTTGTGACGTGCTGGTGGCGGGCCGGCTTGGCCTTCGGGACGAAGGTCTCGGCGCCGCCGGGCTTCGCAGCGTTCTTTTCCGGTATGCCATCTCGGCGAGCGGGTGTATTCAAATTATTTCCTTATTGGCTCAAAGTCTTTGAGGTACGCAGCCCAGTCTAGATCAGTAATCGGATTCGATCGATTCCACATCCGGCAGCAGCGGGGCCAAGTCCGGCAGTTCGTCGAGCGACTCGATTCCCAGCTGTTCCAGCAGCAGATCGGTGGTCTCGTAGAGGTGGGCACCGCCCGGTCCTGCGGCAGCGGTCTCTTCCTCCCCCTCGGCTGCCACCTCGACCTGGCGAATCAGGCCACGCAGGGCCAAGGTCCGCATCACACCATCGCAGTTCACCCCGCGGACTGCCGCGACCTGAGAGCGGGTCACCGGCTGGCGATAGGCCACCACGGCCAGGGTCTCCAAGGCGGCGCGGGACAGCCGTTGTTGGGCACCCTGGAGGATCTTCGCCTCCACCACATCCGAGTTCTCGGGCCGGGTATAAAGGCGCCACAGCCCCTCGCGCTCCCGCAGGTCGAAGCCGGAACCACGGGCGTCGAACTCCTCGGCGATCTGGCGCAGCACATCCTCGACTTGGGAGCTGTCCACGCTGCAGGCCTCGGCGAGCTGATCGGCGGCCACCGGCTCGTCGGAGACCAGCAGTAGGGACTCCACCCGGCTGCGCAGCTGCGAAATTGCGGGCAAGTGCAGGTGTTCTTCGCTCATGGTCGACGGCTCTCCTTCTCAGGTTCTTCAGGGGCGTGGTGCGGGCACTAGTCCCAGTTCGAGGCGGCGACGACCTGCGGGTCCACGTCCAGCCCGGTCCAGGCCACCAGCATCTCCTCCAGCGGGGTGGGCTGCTCCACCCCGATGGCGCGGGCCTTGTATAGCTCCAGCAGCGCGAGGAAACGGCCCACCACAACGATGGATTCCTCCGCGTCGCTGATCAACGAATCGAAGTTCACCCACTTATTCTCCCCCGCGATCTTCAACGTATTGAGGATCTTCCCGGCCTGCTTCGGCACCGAGACCGCAGGGGCGTGGACGTGTCCGGTCTGCACTCCGTCCGGGCGGGGGCGGAAAACGTGGGCAGCCAGCTCCGCGAAGCTCTCCTTTGTGTGTTTGAGCTCCACCGGTGGTAGCAGGTTGGCGTAACGGTCCTCCAACGAAAGTGCCACGGGGTAGCTGCGGGCGGCTCCGCGCTGCCACTCGGCAAAAAGGTCAGCGACCTGCTTATACGCCTTGTATTGAAGCAGTCGAGCGAATAGGAGGTCGCGGGACTCCAGCAGCTCCAGGTCCGCCTCGTCGTCGACCTCGCCGCGGGGAACGAGGCGGGCAGCTTTCAGATCCAGCAGCGTAGAAGCGACCAGCAGGAACTCCGTGACCTCGTCCAGGTCCTCGGCGGACTGGGACAACCCCCGGGTATAAGCGATGAACTCGTCGGTGACCTCGGCAAGCGCGATCTCCGTGATGTCCAGCTTGTGCGAGTGAATCAGTTGGAGCAGCAGGTCGAAGGGGCCGTCGAAGTTCGCGAGCGCGACCCGGAAGCCCGTGAGCTCCGGTTGCTGGGGATCTGTCACGCGAACCTACTTTTCTGCCACCACGTTGACCAGCGCGGAGCGTGGCCTAGTGCTGCTCTGCGACGCGCTGGATGACCTCCGCCGCGAGGTTGCGGTACTGGATCGCACCGGAGGACTTCGGGGCCCACGTGCTGATCGGCTCGCCAGCCACGGAGGTCTCCGGGAAACGGACGGTGCGGGTGATGACCGAGTCGAAGACCTTGTCCCCGAAGGCCTCGATGAGACGCTCCATAACCTCGCGGGCATGCAGGGTGCGACGATCGAACATGGTCACCAGGATGCCCAGGACCTCGAGCTTGAAGTTGAGGCGGTCGCGCACCTTCTCGACGGTGTCCATCAGCAGTGCGAGGCCTCGCAGGGAGAAGTACTCGGACTCCACCGGGATCATCACGGAGTCTGCACAGGAGAGCGCGTTGACGGTGAGCAGGCCGAGCGAAGGCTGGCAGTCGATGATGATGAAGTCGTAGTCCTTCATCACCGGGCGCAGGGCTCGCGCAAGCGCTTGCTCGCGGCCAACCTCGTTGACGAGCTGGATCTCCGCAGCGGAGAGGTCGATGTTCGCAGGAACCAGGTCGAGGTTCTCGACGCCACTGGACAGGATGGCGTCGAAAATGGAGGAGGAGTTGTCGACGAGGAGGTTGTGGACGGTGACGTCCAGCTCCTCGTGGCTGATCCCCAGACCGGCAGAGAGCGCGCCCTGCGGGTCGAGGTCGACGAGGAGAACTTTACGACCGAATTCCGCGAGTGCGGCGCCCATGTTGATCGTCGAGGTGGTCTTGCCGACCCCACCCTTCTGATTACACATGGCGATGATGGTCGCAGGCCCATGAGAGGACAGCGGCTCCGGGTCTGGCAGCGGGCGCATGGGGCGCCCCGTGAGCCCGAGTCCTTGCTCGGGCTTATCGAAAAGCGCGTCGGAGCTCTGCACTGTCAAGCCCTCTCCCTTGTCTAACGGTCATTTTAGAGCGCGGTTGGCGCTCCCACTACACATAGATTACGCGTAGATTACGCCGGTGCAATTCCCTCCACCCCATTTTTCGCAGGCTTTTCGGCCAGGTCAGTTGAATCAAAAGCCAAGGTTGATACTAGGCAAGGCTTAAGCCTTGAAAGGTCTCTAGTTCGAGCGCGGGTGGCTCTCCGACCACGCCTCCCGCAGGTGGTCCGGGCTCACCTTCGTATAGATCTGCGTGGTCACCACATTGCTGTGGCCGAGCAGCTCCTGCACCACGCGGATATCCGCCCCGCCCTCCAACAGGTGCGTGGCGAAGGAGTGCCGGAAGCTGTGCGGACTCACCCCAGCGACCCCGGCCTTCTCACTGACCGACGAGACCATGTTAAACGCCGACTGACGCCCCATCCGCCCGCCATTGCGGTTGAGAAACAGCGCCGCCGAACCCTTCTTGTTGAATGCCGGACGGACCCGCACCAGATAGTGCTGCAACGCATCCAGCGCCGGATCGCCGACCGGGACAACCCGCTCCTTCGACCCCTTGCCCCGGACGATGACGACCTTCTCGGTTGGGTCCACGTCATCCACGTCCAGCCCCAGCAGCTCGCTGACGCGCGCGCCGGTGGAGTACAACATCTCCAGCAACGCGCGGTCGCGGATCTGGATGAGGGACGCGGCATCGTCGTTCGGGCAGGATTCCAGGATCGCGGTCACCTCGGCGATGCTCAGCGCCTTCGGGATGCTCGCCGCCTGCCCCGGGCGCGCAACGTCGTCCGCGACGTCCCCTTCGGTGACACCTTCGCCAGTCAGAAAGCGGTGGAAGTTACGTACCGCGGCCAGGATTCGCGCCCGGGTGGAGGCCGCCAGCCCCTCCCCTTTGGCCAGTGAGGCCATGAAGGACTCCACGTCGCCCGTATTCAGCTCGGTCACGCTGCGCGCCCCCAGCCACGCCAGGTAGCGGTCCGTATCCCGACGGTAGCTATCCAAGGTATTGCGGGAGAGGTTCCGCTCCAGGCGGAGGTGCCGCAGCCACCGTTCCCGGTGCTGCAGGTTCGCCTCCTGCGCGTCCGCCGTCACCGACGCCTGCGCCTAGTTCTTACCGACGGTGGCGGCCTTGGCGTTGGTCGCCGCGCCGTAGTGGCCAGCGTCCCCGCCAGCCTGTTCCTTCAGCGCGCGCACCGCGGTGATGCGGCCCGCGCTGCGCTGGACGTTATCCACCGTGGACAGCTTCTCGGCATAGGCTCGCTCGTTGCGCACGATGCCCAGCGCAGCCTTCTTGTCCGCGCTGCCGGACTCACCCACCAGCACCGCTCCCGGCATCTGGCTATCGACCCCGGCGGCAAAGTCCGCGATGAACTGTGCGCCATAGCCCGACTCGTCGGCAGTCACGCCCTTGTTGGTCACGATCAGGGCCAGGTCCACGCCCTCGTCGCCGAGGCTTGCGGGCTTCTTCAGCACCTGGTTCTTCTCCAGGGCGCCGAAGACGACGGCGCGGTCCGAGGCGCTGGCGGTTCCCCCACCCTGGTCGCCCTCGCGAGCATCCTCGCGGGCTTCGCCGCGATCGCGGTTCTCATCCCCCTCCGCGGGCTTCTCGACCTTAGGCAGCTTCGAGCTCAGCGCGGCACCGAGCAGCTGGCCGGTGTGCATGCCCGGGCTCAGCACCTCCTCGCTGAGCTGGGCCCCCGCGGGCAGGCTGTTGGCCGCCACAGACTTCAGCTTGTCGCCCTTCTCCGGGTTCAGCATCTCCTCGGTCACCGGCAGTGGGGTGACCTCCGCCCCCGCCTTATCCGCCAGCCAGCTCAGCCGTTTCACGGTGGCGTCGTCAGCGTCTGGGAAAGAGATCAGCGCGACCTTCTTCCCCTCCAGCTCGCCGGCAACCGCCTTCGCAGCCAGCCCGGCGACGACATCGTCCGAAGCCTGGGCGTCGCGGTCCGCGGCGTCGGCGTCCTCGCGGGCTGCGGTGAGCTCCTGGGCGCTCGTGCCCGCGCCACCGGCGGCCCCCGGAACGTTCGGGGCCAGTACATAGACCCCGCCCAGCACGCCGAGGGCAATGCCGAAGCCAAGGCCGGCAATCGTTCCAGACTTACTCACGAGCGACTCCCCTAGTTCTTAAACAGGCCCTGCACGCTGAGTGCGAGGTTATTCCACGAATCGATCAGGTTGTCCACGAACCCAGCATCACCGGAGAAGCCGGCGATGAGGATGATCACCAAGATCGCGGCCAGCACGCCGATCAGCGCCCACAGCCAGCCGGAGCCGGACTTCGAGACGCGGTAAAGCTCGGCGATGGAGCTGGCGTCCACGAACTTCGGACCAACGCGCAGGCGGGACAGCAGAGCGGACGGGGTGTCCTCAGATTCCGTCTCAGAAAAGACGCGATCCAGGTCCCACTTCTCGCCGAGGTGAACCACCATCGACGCGCCGTGGTAGTCGGCCAGCAGCAGCGCCAGGTCGGTCGGGTTCTTCGTCGCCGCCGGGAAAGTCATCGCGCCGACGCCGAGGTCCTGGATACGCTCCAGGCCCTGCGCGTAGCCGTCCGCCTCAGCGGGAAGGACGACGGTCGCGCCGGAGCGCAGCGACTCGGAACCGATGTTTTCCGGGTTACCGACGATGACGGCCGGGCGGTAGCCCAGCTCCAGCAGTTCGTCAGCGGCGGACTCGATCGCGACGATGATCGGGTCGTACTCGCGCAGGAAGAAGCGCAGGTCGCGCAGCTGGTCCTTCAAATCCGATAGCGGGCTGATCACCATGACCTTGCGGTCCACCATGTCCACGTCGACGTCCGGGATGCCCAGGCCGTCGATCAGCAGTGGGGACTCGGAGCGGGCGAGCTCCGCGGTATTGCCAGCCAGGGCGTCGAGGTGATCGCCGAGGGCCGAGCGGGCGTCGTCGAAGCGCTGCATCGAGGCGTCCAGATCGAGGATCGCGCCGCTGCCGAGGGAACGATCACCGTAGTAGAGGTGCCCGCCCTCCAGGCGGCCCTTCTTGCCGTTCTTGACCTTCTCGGTGATCTCCGGATCCACATTCTCCACGAGCTCGATGCCGGCGTCGAGCAGCATCTGCGGACCAAAGTTTGGCACCTGACCAGTGGTGAACTGGGCGGTATTGACCACCCCGGCCACGCCGGCGTCGATGAAACGCTGCGCGGTGGCGCGGTTAATATCCGGAGCAGAAATGACGACGATATCCCCCTCGGAGATCTTCGTCTTAGACCAAGCTTTGGGGCCGGTGAGGTTCCGGGTAGCCCCGGTAATGCCAGGTTTTTCTGATCGGGAAAACATCATGCGTACCATTTTGCTGCTTAACCGCTGGATTCTCGGTTAGGCGCGCCGATGTTTTAGTGCTTCTTCGCCTCCACAGCCATCGCCATGAGCTCCTCGGCGTGGGCCCGGCCCGTATCGGACTCCAGGCCCGCGAGCATGCGGGCGAGCTCCGCCACCCGCTCCTCCTCGCTCAGTGTGCGCACGCTCGAGGAGACGGTCGTGGAGCTGGCGGTCTTATCCACGTAGATATGAGCATCCGCGAAGGCAGCGACCTGCGGCAGGTGCGTCACCACGATCACCTGGTTCTCGCGGGCAAGCGCAGCCAGGCGGCGCCCGATCTCCACCGCGGCCTTCCCGCCCACGCCCGCGTCAACCTCGTCGAAGACCATCGTGCGCCCGCTACTGGCCAGGATCACCTCGATGGCGAGCATGATGCGGGAAAGCTCACCACCGGACGCGCTGGAGCCCAGCGCGGTGCGGTGCCCGCCCTGGACCAACTGGAACTCGCACTCGTCGAGGCCCTGTGGGTTCGGGTCCACCCGCTTGAGGTCAACCTCAACACTGGCGTGCATGTGCAGCCCCGAGATTTCCTCGGTGACCGCCTTGCCGAACTCCTTGGCGGCCTTGCCCCGCGCGGCGGAGAGCGTGCGGCCAACCTTGAGCATCGCCGTCTCCTTTTCCGTGACCTGCTTGGCGAGCTCTGCCAGCGCATCGTCGGAGACATCGAGCGTGGCGAGCTTCTCGCGAGCTTCGTCGCGCCAGGCGATCGCGCCGTCCACGTCCACCGCGAAGCGGCGCAGCTGGCGTAGTTCCTGCTGCCGCTCCAACAGCTCCTCCAGCTCCTCGGGGTCGGGAATGTCCATCAGTTCATTGCCCAGGTCTAAGGCGATATCCGAGAGCAGGGAGCTGGCCTCCCCGATGCGCTCGGCAAGCTCCGCCAACTTCGCGTCGCCACCCTGCAGTTCGGACTGCGCCTGGCCGAGCAGATCATTGGCACCGTTGGACAGCTCCCCCTCACCCAGCTCCTCGCCGCCATCGATGAAGGAGATAGCACGCTGCAGGGCGGAACGGACGTCGCTGGCGTCCTGTAGACGAGAAATACGGGACTTGAGGAACTCGTCCTCACCCGGCTCCGGATCAATCTCGTCGATGACTTCCAGGGCGCGTTGCAGGGTCTCGGCCTCCAGGGCCAGTTCCCGGCGATCCTTCGTGCGAGTTTCCAGCTCCTTTGCCGCGGCGATCCACTCCCGACGGAGTGCGGCGAACTCGGCGGCCTGATCCGTCAGCCCCGCGAACTCGTCGATCGCGGCCAGCTGCTTCGTGGAGTCCTTGAGGCGAAGCTGGTCGTTCTGGCCATGGATGGTGATGACCTCCGCGGCGAACTGCCCCAGCACGCCAGCGGCAACAGTCTTCCCAGCCAGGTGCGCCCGGGAGCGCCCGGAAGCGGACACCGTCCGGGAAGCGATGTACTCCCCCTCGTCCGAGAAGCCGCCGAACTCCGAGACGATCGCCTCGACGCGTTCCTGAACGGCCGGGTCATCGTGGGAAAAGACTCCCTCTACGCTGGCCCGCTCCGAGCCGGCGCGCACCTTCGACGCATCCGCCCGGTGCCCGGAAAGCAACCGCAGGCTGCTGACCACCATCGTTTTACCGGCACCCGTTTCACCGGTGACGACGGTCAGTCCGCTGGCGAACTCGGCGGTGGCTTCCTCGATAACACCGAGGTTGGTGATGTGTAGGTCGTGGAGCATTCCAGAAAAATCGCTTCTTGAGGTCTTGGGGACTCCCGGCCGGCGGGGTGCGGGGCGTTGGAGGACTAGTGGCGTGGGCCGCGCCAGCCGGTGATCGGCAGGCGGAACTTGTGCACCAGGCGGTCAGTGAATGGTGCCTGGTCCAGGCGCACCCAACGCACGGACTGCGGGCCGCGGCGGATCTCCACACGTGCCCCCGGCGGCATGTGGATTTGGCGGAAGCCATCCATCACGGCGGTCGCCGGCGAGGTCTCTGGGTTCGTCTCCACGGCGACCGAGGAATTCGGGGAAACCACCAGCGGGCGGGAGAACAGCGTGTGGGCGTTGGACGGGACGACCAGGATGGCGTCCAGCTCGGGCCACAGCACCGGGCCACCAGCGGAGAACGCATAAGCGGTGGAGCCAGTCGGCGTCGATACCAGGACACCGTCGCAGCCGAAGGAAGACACCGGGCGTTCGTCGACCTCGAGGATCGAGTCGAGCACGCCCTGGCGATTCAGGTTCTCCACCGAGCACTCGTTGAGCGCCCAGCCGGTGCCGAGCACGCGGCCGTCCATATCGCGGACGGTAATCGACAGGGTCATGCGGTCTTCCACGCGGTAATCGTGCGCGATGACGCGCTCGATGGCCTCGGCGAGGGACTCCTGCTCCCACTCCGCGAGGAAGCCAATGTGGCCCATGTTGATGCCCAACACGGGCACATCCGCGGAGTGCGCGATATCGGCTGCGCGCAGGAAGGTGCCGTCGCCGCCAAGGACGAGCACCATCTCGACCCCCTGCGCGGCCTCGCGGGTGTGCCCGAAGCGTGGGAAGCGCCCCAGGATCTCGTGCCGGGCCACGGGAGCTGGATCGGCGGTTGCCATCACGCGGACGTTGATTCCGCCCTCGTGGAGTTGGGATGCCGCTTCGGCGGCCATGCCCAGGTTCTCGTGTACCCCGGTGTGGGCGACGAGCAGCACCTCGCGCTGCTTCTCCTCACCAGGCGACTGGTTCTCGGCCTCCTGCTTGGGGGCCTCGTTGGCAGCCGTCACTGTGGTCCCTCCTTCACCGCCGTGGACACCATGGCCTCAAGTGTATCCATCGTTGGCGCCTGCTTTCCCCCATCTTTGGAAAGCCAGAGGAAATACTCCACGTTCCCGCTAGGTCCGGGAAGCGGAGAGGCAACGACGGCCTTCGTTGATAGACCATACTTCAAAGCCTCCCGCGCCACGTCGAGGGTCACCTCCGCTCGCAGTTCCGGGGAGCGCACGACCCCGCCGGAGCCCAGCCGGTCCTTGCCCACCTCGAACTGTGGCTTGACCATCGGCAGGAGGTCCGCGCCCTCGGCCATGCACTCGGCGATGGCGGGAAGGACCAACTTGATGGAGATGAAGGAGAGGTCCCCGACCATGACGTCCGCGGGGCCACCGATCGCTTCCGGGGTCAGCGTGCGGACGTTGGTGCGGTCCATCACGGTGACGCGGGGGTCGTTCTGCAGCCGCCAGATCAGCTGCCCGTAACCGACGTCCACCGCGAGCACTTCGCTAGCACCGCGGTCGAGGGCGACGTCCGTAAAACCACCGGTCGAGGCGCCGGCGTCGAGGACGCGTTTGCCTTCCAGGCTCAGCCCCTGCGGTTCAAATGCAGCCAGTGCCCCGAGAAGCTTGTGCGCCCCGCGGGAGGCCCAGTGGTCCTCCTCGGATTCCGCGACCCGAATGGACACGTCGGCGTTCACACCGGTCGCTGGCTTTGTGGCGAGCATGCCGTTGACCTGCACGCGGCCTTCCTTGACCATCTTCTGCGCCTGTTCGCGGGAGCGCGCGATCTTGCGGCGCACGAGCTCCGCATCGAGGCGTTGAAGCCGCTGACCTTTTTTCGCCACCTGTGTGCTTTCCTTCTTCTCTCGCTGCTCGGATTGACGCTGCTGGATGTTTTCCGCGTCTTTTTAAGACGCCGACATTGGGGATTCAGCCCTGGCCGAGAGCCTTGCTGATGAGGCTGTGGGCTTGTTCCAGCATCTCGGCTTCCTCAGTGCCCTCCAGCCGCTGGCTGAGCAGCTCGTCGATATTCTCGGCGAGGTGATCGGCCTGTGCCTCCGGCGAGTTCGGGGTCGGCCCGCCCGCTTTGGCGGGCATGTGGCTGCCTGGTGTCGGTGCCGATCCTGGTGTGGGCTGGGGGTGCTGCATAGTGCTGTAGTTTAGTCCCGCCATGCTGCGATGGCGTCGGTGGCCAGTGGATCGTTTCCGATAATCCGAAGCTGATCTCGGGTGGTCCCGGCGTCCATCAGCTCCCAGGCGAGCGGGGCGGCTGCCGCGAGTGCTGCCGCAGCGGTGAGCTGCTCGGGGGTGGCGAAGCCTGTGGCTGTGCCCTGTCCGTCAGCTGGGTTCTCGCCGGCTGTAACAGTGACCGTGTGCGGCTCGGTGACCTCTGCCGTCCAACCGCCGAGCTCCTCGCTGAGATTGGCCCGGATATGGGTCGGCCGGTGCTCGGTGTGAATAACATCCCAATGGGTGGAGACCCCGGTGAGCACCATTAGGGTGTCCATCTCGGCAGCTCGCCCTCCGGCGATGTCGGTGTCCAGGCGATCGCCGACGACCAGTGGCTCGTTGGACCCCGCCTTGCGGGCAGCGACGTGGAACATCGCGGGTTGTGGCTTGCCTGCGCTCAATGGTTTCACGCCGGTGGCGCTGACGACGGCGGCCACCATGGACCCGTTACCGACCAGGAAGCCACGGGACGAGGGCAGCGTCGTATCCAGGTTGCTGGCGATGTAGCGAGCGCCGCGGGTGATGGCGAGGGTGGCCTCAGACAGTCGGGCCCAGTTATTTTCCGGGCTGTGGCCCTGCAGGACCACGTCGGGTGCATCATCGGCAGAGTCGGTCAGCTCAAACCCAGCCTCGCGGGTGAGGTCGCGAAGGCTCTGGCTGCCCACCACGAGTGCCTTCAGCGGGCCTGCACCCGGGCGTTCCTGCGCCATTGTTTCGGCGGCCAGCGTTGCTGCGGCCTGAGCGGAGGTCAGGACCTCAGACGGGATTGCGTTAATGCCAAGGCTGCCCAGGTGTTCGACGACCTCCTCAGGACTGCGCGAGGCGTTATTAGTCACGAAGACTCTGCCCCGGTCAGCAATGCCCTCGACGGCGCCGGGGATCAGCTTATCCCCGGCGAAGATGGTTCCATCGAGGTCGAGCAGGAGGGTGTCGTAGCGGCTGAGCAGCTCAAGCATGGCTACTTCTCCTCGCTGCTCTCCGCGCCAGCATCGTTGCCATTACTCTCGCCGGTACCCTCATTGAGCTCCGCGATGCGCTTCTCGGCGTCGAGCACCTCTTCGGTATCCAACTCGTTGGCGTTGGTGAACCACTGGATGGCATCGGCCGTGCGACCGGCCTGTGCGAGTGCGTCGGCGTAAGCGTAGGTCACGCGCAGCTTGGTGACGTCTGGTGCGTCTGCGGCAGCGAGCTCCTCCTCGAGGGCGACGATGGCCTCCTCGTGGCGGCCCAGGTCCTGATAGGCACCGGCCACGACCATGGCGAGCTCGACACGGGTTTCCGGGTCGAGCTCCTCGGGACGGTACTCGCCGGCCACTCCCAGCGCCTTCTCCGGTCGTCCGAGCGCACGCTCAGCGTCGGCAAGGACGGCAATCAGACCTGGGCCACCCTGCATGCGACGAGCAGCGCGCAGCTCAGAGATGGCTTCCTTCCACTCTCCAACGTGGTAGGCAGCGATGCCGTTGGTTTCGCGGGCTACTGCCACGCGCCCAGCACGGTCCTTGGCAGCACGGGCGTGCTCGAGGGCCTTTTCGGTGTTCTCGTCCAGAAGGGTGGCGGCCATGATGAGGTGCTTGGCGACCATGTCCGCGTTATCGCGAGACAGGCTGCGCAGCTCCTGGCGCACCTGTGGATCGAGGTCCTTCGGATCCACGCCTTCCGGGATGCGTGGCTCCTTCATGCGCGCGTTAATACGTTCTTCGCGGTAGCCGGAGCGCTGGGGTCCGGACTGGCGTGCGCGGTTCGCCTGGCCACCACGGTTCTTGAAGTTTCCGCCCCTGCGGTCGCCACCACCCCGGCGATCGCGGTCGAACTTTTTTCCTCCGCCGTACGGGCGACCGCCATCGCGGCGGCCGCGTGGCTGATCCCCATCACGATCGTTGTACCGGACGTCGCGACGATCATCGCGATCGCGGTTCCGGTTGTCCCGGCGGTCGTCGCGGTCGTACTTACGGCCCCGGCCGTAACCACGACGGTCCTCCCGATCACGGTAGCGGTTTCCGTCGCGACGCTCGCCGCGCTCAAAGTCACGGTCACGGTTGTTTCCGCGACGGTTGTCGTCGGAGTTACGGTGCCTGCGGGGCTTGAAGTTTCCGTCTCGCTGGTTGCGGGGACGGTGACCTCGATCGCCGCGGCTTTGGTATTCCGACATTGAACCCTTCTTTCACAGACTCTGTGGACTGCTCACACGATATCACCCCGGGTGGACGGGGTTTTTAGGCAATAAAAAAAGTGGTGGTGCGACGTACTGTCGATCATCACCCGCTAATAAACGGGAACAACCAACAACACGTCGCACCACCACTATGAAAGTTTAATGCCGGCGGCGTCTTACTCTCCCACACCCTCCCAGGTGCAGTACCATCAGCGCAGGTAGGCTTAGCTTCCGGGTTCGGAAAGGGACCGGGCGTGACCCCACCGCAAAAACCACCGACAAACACAACAGAACAACACACACCCAAACACACACAATGTGTTGGTGTGCCGTGTCATTCCAGACACTGCATAACAGACGCGAATACCACACTCATGACAACATTCACCTATTACGTGTGTGCTTCACACAACCAACCGGGTTGTGTGGTTTGTTACACGTCGGCCAATTAGTACCAGTCACCTCCACACCTCACAGTGCTTCCAGATCTGGCCTATCAAC
>NZ_JASONC010000021.1:0-31601 GCF_030217065.1 Corynebacterium sp. UMB4614 | reverse complement strand
CTCCTGCGGAGCGGATGGCGGAGCTGTTAGATTTAGCTGAAAGCTAGGAAATGTTGCAACGACCCCTAGAATCCGCCTTGTACTGGCGCACCGCTGCCGTGCGCATATGTCGCAGCGGTATCAGTGGCAGCGGCTGCTAGGGGCTTTTGCCCTTTCCTGCCTGCGTTAGGCCTTCGCGAGTCGGGTGATCTTCGCGCGCGCGGTGACCTTCATCTGCGGCGGCAGGTTCTCAATGCGCTGAGCGAGCACCTTGGAGTGAATGTGGCGCGCAGAGGGGCTCATTCCGATCTGCGCGGCAATGGAATCCTGGTCGAGGGTCATCTCGAACTCCACGGTCTCCGATTCTCCGACCGGGGTGAGGTGGCCGGAGGCCTGCTCGATCATGCGCTCGACCTTGCCCTCCTCGACCTCGATGATCCCCAGCGGCTCGCGCAGCTCGTGCAGGTGGCCGGCGTCTGCCGTGAGAACCACGACCTCCCCGCCCGGCTTCAAGATGCGGGCGAACTCGGCAGCGTTACGCGGAGCGAAGACCACCATGATCGCGTCCACGGACTCGTCCTGGATCGGCAGGCGCGACCAGGCGTCCGCGACGACGGCGCCGATGCGAGAGTGCGCCTTGGCCAGGCGCTTGACCGCCGCGGTGGAAACATCGATACCCACGCCGCGGGAGTTTTCAATCGTGTCCAGCGCATGGCTCAGGTAATAGCCGGTGCCGGCACCGATCTCCACCAGCCCCGGGTGGATACTAGGCTCGACCCCGGCGTCATCTAGCACGTCCTCCACCTTGTGGGTGACAGCCTCGACGAAGGGGGCGAAGTGGCCTCCGGTGAGGAAGGTTTCGCGGGCGCTGATCATCGCAGCATCATCGCCGGAGTAACGAAGCCCGGCCCCGCCGGCGAGCGTCACGTAGCCCTGGCGGGCGATGTCGTAGCTATGCCCCGAGTCGGACACGAGGGTTCGCCACTGCGCGTCACCAGCCGACAGCGCGGTTCCGTCCACCGGATCCGCCAGCAGATCAATCACATCAGAAAGCACAGTCGCGCTCCTTCATTCAAGCCTCAAGAATTTAATTTATAAGCTATTTGGCTAACCACTGTACAAGCGTGCGGGCACCGAACCCGGTACCGACCGGCGAGACCTCCGCGTAGGTCTGCTCCGCACGCCCCGGTCCAGCGATATCCAGGTGGATCAGGTCGACCCCACGGGTGAACCGGCGGAGGAACATCGATGCGGTGGTAGCACCCGGCCCCTTTGGTGCCTGGCGGACGTCCGCGATCTTCGAATCCACCGCCTGTTCCAGGTACTTCGGCTGCGGTAGCGGCCACCACTGCTCCCCGACCTGGGCACCCCGGCGCGCGAGCTTCAGCGCTACCTGTGGGGCGGGTGCGAACACCGCTCCCGTGCGCAGTCCCAGCGCCAGTTTCGCCGCACCCGTGAGCGTGGCGATGGAGATAATGGCGTTCGGCTCGTACTTTTTGGCCACGTAGCTGATCGCGTCGGCCAGCACCATTCGGCCCTCGGCGTCGGTGTTGGTCACCTCAGAGGTAATGCCGCCGTAGTGTTCGACAACATCGCCCGGCCGGTAAGAGTCCCCGGAGACCATGTTCTCTGCCATCGGAACGATTGCCACGACCTTGCGCGGCACCTGCCCTTCCGCAAGCGCCCGGAAGGCCGCGATGACGCTCGCCCCGCCGGTCATGTCCGTGCGCATGAGGTCCATCCCGACGGCGGGCTTGATGCTGATACCGCCGGTATCGAAGGTCACTCCCTTTCCCACCATGGCGATGGAGCTGCGGCGCTGCGGCAGGCCGATGCTCTCGGGGTCCCACACCATCTCCACCATCACCGGTGGGCGGGATGATCCGGAGCCTACGGCGATGATGCCGCCGAATCCCTTGCTCCGTAGCCACTCGGCGTCGCGGGCTTTCACCTTGACGCCCGGGATGTTCCCTACCAGCTTCTTCGTACGCTTAGCCAGCCATTCTGGGGACTTCACGTTGCTGGGGGCATTAGCCAGATCCCGGGACAAGCAGGTTGCCTTGCCCAGCTGCACACCGTCGCGTACCGCGCGACGCAGCCCCAGGTTCGTGCGATTGTCGATACTGCGGTGCGCTGGGTTGTACCACGCCAGGTGAAGGTTGCGTACTGCACCGGGTCGCTTCTCATTCGTGGTGGAAAACTGGTGACCCCCCACGATCACACCAATAATGAGAGAGCGGAGCTGGCGCGGCTTGATGTTGGCCGGCAGGTGGAGCTGGACGAGGTGGCGCTTGGCGCGCACCGGGTGGCCAGCGACGACTTGGTTCATGTGACGGACGATCTGTGCCCCGTGAGCACGCCAGCCGTCGTCGAGGAAGTCGTTGTGCTCGGAAAAGTCAGATGCCCGCCTGGGTGCATCAGGCAGCCCCACGACCCATTCGACGGGTTCTCCGTTCGCGCTGATCTCGACGCCGCGGGAGTGGTCGCAGTCCGCGTCGAAGCGCACATTCAGCACTTCGGTTCCCTCGACGGGCGCACCGAAGGTGATGTCGGGTACGGCCTGCGGAATCTTGGGAATGGGAGCCACGGTTCTATGCCCTTTCTGCTGCTTGTTGATCGTCCTTATTGTCCCCGGCGGTTGGGGCGGCTTGCTTTCGGTCGTCCGGCCGGACTGGGTCGTCGAGGTGGGTGGCGAGCCGCTCAAGCAGAGCGTCAACCTCGGCTGCGTCGTACCCGCGGAGGGAGCGGGTGAACTTCAGCTGCCGCAGGTTCGCTCCGGTGAGCTCACCGTTCGCTCGGAACTCCGCAGCCTGCCTTTCGGCGGGGTGATCTGCTCGCGGCCCGGCGTACTCCCCCGGACCGAATACCCGCGCCACCAGGTAGACGAGAAGCCCTGCGACGAGTGCCGCGCCGGCAATCGAAAAGATCCAGTACATCCTTGTGGCTTCTCCTAGGGCTGCTCTCGGCGGAGCATCTCCAGCTCCTCCTCAATCCGACCGCGCTCGCGTTCGAGGTCCTCCCGGCGGCGCTTTAGGCTTTCGGTGTGCTTATCGTGCGCACGGTGGCAAAAGTCCATGGCGTCCTCGGGGTCATCCGTGAGGTGAATCAGATCGACGTCCTCCGGAGAAATCATCTTCTCCTCGACGAGCCCTTCCTTAATCCAGTCCACCAACGGGCCCCAGAAGCGCGTCCCGACGAGGATGATCGGGAAGCGTTGGATCTTCTGCGTCTGAACCATCACCAGGGCCTCGAAGAGCTCATCGAGGGTGCCAAAACCGCCCGGCAGGCAGATGAAGGCTTGGGAGTACTTCAGGAACATCGTCTTGCGCACGAAGAAGTAGCGGAAGTTCATGCCCAGCTGGACCCAGTCGTTGAGTCGCTGCTCGTGGGGCAGCTCGATGCCCAGACCAATGGAGAGCCCGCCGGCATCAGCCGCGCCTCGGTTCGCGGCCTCCATCAGGCCTGGTCCTCCACCCGTGATCGTGGCGTAGCCGCTGCGGGCGATCAGCTCACCGATCTGCTGGCCGAGCTTGTAGTACTCGTGGTCTTCCCGGATGCGTGCGGAGCCAAAGACGGTGATCGCCTTAGGAATCTTCGCGAGCGCGCCGAAGCCGTCGACGAACTCGGCTTGGATCCGCATCACTCGCCACGGATCCGTGTGCAGCCAGTCGGTGCTCTCCTGGGACTGAAGCAAGCGCTGGTCGGTCGTGGAGTCCTTCGGCTCTGGGTCCGGAGTCCCCCGGTACAGCACTGGTCCACGGAAACGAAAATCGGAAAGATTGGCTGAATCGGTGGCCGGGAATTTGGGGGTGGAGTCTTCAGTAGTCATCGTTATTCATACTAACGGTGACCCACGACACGCGGGCGCCGCCAATCCCCTGGCGCTGCCCGCATTCCCCCTTAACAGGTGCACTACCCGCCCCCACAGGCCCGGAAGTGGGCAAATAACTGGACTCCGTTGTCTGACGCGCGCGTGAATATGGTCTAATTCTTACATGAATTCCCCCAATACTCAGTCGGCTGCCGACACCACAGCGGCAACCCCAGAGAGCGGCTCCGCCCTCGGCAAGGGGCTTGAAACCCGACACCTCACCATGATGGGCCTCGGCTCGGCCATCGGTGCCGGCCTGTTCCTCGGAACGGGCGTCGGCATCGAGGCCGCCGGCCCTGCTGTCCTATTGTCCTACATCGTCGCCGGCATCATCGTCATCTTCGTGATGCAGATGCTGGGCGAGCTCGCGGCCGCCCGCCCGGCCTCCGGCACCTTCGCCACCTATGGCCGCCTGGCCTTCGGTAACTGGGCGGGTTTCTCGCTGGGTTGGTTGTACTACTTCATGCTCGTGATGGTCATGGGTGCCGAGATCACCGGCGCCGGCGCCATCATGGGAAAGTGGTTCGGCGTGGAGGGCTGGATCCCCGGCCTCGTCGCGGTCGTGTTCTTCACTTTCGTCAACCTCACCGCCGTGCGCGGCTTCGGCGAGTTTGAGTACTGGTTCGCGTTCATCAAGGTCGCGGTCATCATTATCTTCCTCGCCATTGGCCTGGGACTGCTATTCGGTTTCTTCCCGGGCTTCGATAGCCCGGGGCTGTCCCACTTCAGCGACTTTGCGCCGAACGGTGTCTCCGGCATGGCCGCCGGTCTGCTCGCGGTTGCCTTCGCCTTCGGCGGCATTGAGATCGTGACCATCGCAGCCGCCGAGGCCAAGGACCCCACCACCTCCATCGCCTCGGCCGTCCGCGCTGTCATCTGGCGCATCTCGGTCTTCTACCTTGGCTCGGTCTTCCTGATCACCGCACTGCTTCCATTCTCCACCCTGGGTGACGCTGAGACCGCCGCGGAATCCCCGTTCACCCGCGTTCTGGAGCTGGCGAACATCCCGGGTGCGGTGACGCTCATGGAGATCGTCATCGTCCTCGCCCTGCTCTCGGCATGTAACGCCCAGATCTACGCGACCTCCCGCCTCCTGTTCAGCTTCGGCAGCACCGGTTACGCGCCGAAGTTCGTCCGAAAGACGAATTCCAACCAGGTTCCGATCCCGGCGGTGTGGGCGTCCCTATTCTTCGCATTCCTGTCGGTGACCCTGCAGGTCTGGGGTCCGGAGAACCTGATCGGCATCCTGTTCAACGCCGTCGGCGGCTCGCTGCTGGTGATCTGGGTGATGATTGTGCTCTCCGAGATCAAACTGCGCCCGGCCCTCGAGGCCCGCGGCAAGATGCCGGTCCGGATGTGGGGCTACCCCTTCCTGCCGTGGCTTACCGTTGCCCTACTGGTGGGACTCACCGTCCTCATGCTGTGGGATCCTTCTGCCCGAAGCCAGGTCATCACCGTGGCCGTCGCATTCGCTGTGCTCTCCGCACTGGGCTACATCGTGGGCAAGGTGAACCCTGCTGCCCAGGATCACGAGGAGATGACGCTCTAGAACGTCACCGGGGCGCGCCGGCCCCTCCTGGCGCGTCTCCCGTGGTTAGAGAGAAGTGAACGGCCTCGGAAGCACGATCTTGTGCTTCCGAGGCCGTTTTCTTTGTGTCTCTACCGCGCCCTAGCCCAGCTCCGCCAGGCGCCGAGCGGCCTTGGCGATCTGCTCATCGCTAGCGGTCAGCCCCACCCGGACGTGCTGCGCTCCAGCGGGGCCATAGAAGTGCCCGGGAGCCACGAGAATGCCGAGTTCCGCGAACCGGTCCACCGTCTCCCAAGCATCTCGCCCTTCAGTAGCCCAGATATAGAGTCCGGCTTCGGAGTGCTCGACGGTGAAGCCCGCAGCGTCCAGCCCGGCGAGCAGGACCTCACGGCGCTCCCGGTAGCGCTGCCGCTGCAGGGTTTCGAAATCATCGGAACTCAGCGCCGCGATCATCGCATGCTGGATCGGCCCCGGCACCATGCCCCCGGCGTGCTTCCGGATCCCGAGAATCTCGGCCATGAGCTCCTGGTCACCTGCGAGCCAGCCCGCACGGTAGCTGGCCATATTGGAGGTCTTCGACAGTGAATGCACCGCAATCAGGTTGCGGTGGTCGCCATCGCAGACCCGCGGATCGAGGATAGAGACGGGCGCGTCGGCCACCTCGGTGGCCTCCCATCCCAGGCCGAGGTAGCACTCGTCGGAGACGACGATGCAGTCGCGCTGCCGGGCGAAGTCCACGACCTTGCGCAGGTGCTCTACCCCGAGCACTGCGCCGTGCGGGTTGGCCGGCGAGTTGAGGTAAATCAGGGCTGGGGTTTCGGGCCCCAGCTTCAGCAGCGAATCAGCGCGCAGCACCCGGCAGCCCGCGAGTTTGGCGGAGACCTCATAGGTCGGATACGCCAGCTCTGGGATGACCACCAACGAGTCGGCATGGATGCCAAGATCCATCGGCAGGCTCGCGATCGCTTCCTTGGTGCCGATTATCGGCACCACGGCTTCCTCGGTGAGCCCGGTGACCCCGAAACGTCGGTCCATCGCGGCCACGATGGCTTCCCTGAGTTCAGCGGAACCTTCGGTGGGCGGGTAGCCCGGCTGCCACGCGGCCTCCGCCAGCGCGAGCTGGACGTTCGGGGGGACGTCGTCGACTGGCGTTCCGACGGAGAGGTTAATCATCCCGTCGGGGTGGGCGGCAGCTCGCTGCGTCGCCTCAGCCAGAGTGTCCCAGGGAAACGCTGGAAGCCGCTCGGCGGCGGGGGTGCGAAAAGCTGGTGACCGTCGAGTCACGGGTTCACTCTCCTCATTGAAAAACTCCCGGTGCCCCACCAGAAGCACCGGGAGCCGGGCACGCGGCCGACACTGTGAAGGCCGGCCTTCCAGCCACTTAGGCCTGGGGTGGCAGGGCCGCGATCATCGGGGCGTCGAAGTCCTGCGGGCCAAGCGCCGCAGCACCGCCCGGGGAGCCCAGGTCGTCGAAGAACGCCGCGTTGGCGTCGTTGTACTCTTCCCACTCCTCCGGGATGTCGTCCTCGTAGAAGACGGCCTCGACTGGACAGACCGGCTCACACGCGCCGCAGTCCACGCACTCATCTGGGTGGATGTACAGCATGCGCTTGCCTTCGTAGATGCAGTCCACTGGGCATTCTTCGACGCAGCTGCGGTCCAGGACGTCGACGCATGGTTGCGCAATCGTGTAGGTCATTATTCTTCCTTATGCACTATCGGGTCTAGCGCTAACGGCTAAGTTCTTATCTTTTTATTCTGTCACTCGGACGGGTTCAATTCGAATCACGATCGGCCGTGGGGTCGATATACATGACCGGAATCGCGCCACCCAGCAGCCCCGCTGCGAGCAGGCCGAGCGTGGTGATGCTTTGCGGGATCAGGGTATCCCCGCTGGAGCTGAGGGCAGGCCACATCAGCAGCGCGATGAATCCCGCCAGCCAGATCCACGTGGGGATGGCAGCGATTGCTTTATTCGGGGTCCACAGCAGCGCGGTTTTGGTGATGATCCAGTTGAACACTCCCGCGAAGAGGATCGTCCAAGGCAACGGAATACTCACCTCGCCGATGCTGATGCGGCTGCCCAGGTAGAGCACGGAGACGAAGAGTCCGAAGGCAGCCCCAACGCTCAGCCAGGCGATCCCCGCAATCCGTTCGCGGCGGGTGGTGTCGCGGCGCACCTGGCTGCGGTTCGGGTCTCCCCAGTGAGGCTCGCTCCGGCGTGTCTCTTCGGGATTGACGGCACGGTGGTTTTGGCTTGTCGCGTTGTCAGCCATTCTCACCCCGTACCTTCCCGTCGTTACCGTGTTCTTGGGCGGTCCCGTTGCTGGGAACCACGAAGTCAAAGTGTAGCAGACTGATCTGTCTGTTTGTGTTTGGGTCAGCGTTCTTCACCCAGCCCAACTGATAGCCCTCGACGGGGAGGATCGGCTGGCTGATGAGGTTCGACAACGCGAAGAGGTACTCCCCCGTCGGCGTGGTCGTATCCCGGGCTTCGGGGTTGACGTCCGTTCGAGTACCATCGGCGACCCACAACTGCGTGGCGTGCGCTGCCATCGCCTTCCGCTTGGCCGCGACGTCCTCGGGCGTGCCCTGGACGAAGGCGTCGATAAACTCTTCCGCGACCAGCGCGACCTCCCCGTCCTCCGCCTTACGCCAGCCTTCCGGCACCTCCGCTCCCGCCATCGCCGCGTGGAATGCCCCTGCAGGGGTGACGGCCCACCAGATCTCGTGCGGGGCGGCCTCCTCGCCCGCGTCCACGAGCCGGCGGACTGCTTCGTGGGTCACCCGGTGGGCTCGGATGTGGTCGGGGTGCCCATAGCCGCCGTCGGGGCCGTAGGTGACGAGCACCTCCGGGCGCTCACGGCGGAGCACCGCGAGCAGCTGCTCAACCTGTAGCTCCCAGTTATCCTCCGAGTCCCCGGCGAAGGCGCGGGGGTGCCGGATCGTCGGGGTATCCGCCATCCCGGAATCCCGCCAGCGGCTCAGCCCACCCAGGAACTGCGGTCCCTGATGAACCCCGAGGTGCTCAAGGGCTTGCTGCAGTTCCCCGATGCGGAAACCGCCCAGCAGGTCGGAGTGCTCGGAGGTGAGGTTCTGGTACTTCTCCCCGATCACCTCCCCTTCTTCACCGAGCGTGCAGGTCAGCACGGATGTTTCCGCCCCGACCCGGGAACTCGCGGACACCAATAGGCCGGTAAACAGGGATTCATCGTCCGGGTGGGCGTGAACGAACAACACCCGCTGCGGTGCCGCGTGGGTGGCGTGCTTAGTCATCTGAACTTGGTACCTCCGGTTCTGGGGCCGCCGTCGTCGTCGGTTTCGCTACTTCCTGGCGCGTCCAGCGGGCACCGCCGACGAAAATTCCACTATAGGGGTCGAAAGGCCACTGTTCGACAGGCTTGTCGGAGCCCACGAACTCTGGGTTCGCGGCGTAGTACTGCTCATCTCGCAACAGCGGCAGCAGCACAGACTGGCTTTGCACCAGCGCGTTCACCTGCTCGATCGCTGCGGCAGAATCTTGACCGTCGCGCACCTCGGCGATGGCTTCGTCGATTGCCGGGTCGCAGAGGCCCGTGATGTTCGCCCCAAAGGTTCGCTGCTGGGACGCCTCCACCGGTTCCGTCGACGAGGTGGGCTCCGATCTGCGGGACTCTTGCGACGCACTCTGGCTGGCGGACTCGGTGGAGCGTTCGCTCGGCGCGATGCTGCTCGTCGACGCGTCCGACTTCCCATCCTCGTGCGACGCATTACCCTCGGCTGCCCGCTCCTCAGCCTGACGCAGCACCTCTGGCTGGACGCACGAGAACTGGTTGGCCACGTCCGTGGGAGTATCCGGGGTACGCCCCCACAGCACCGACGCATCGACCTCCCCTTCGGGGATCATCTTCTCCAGCAAGTTTTCCGAGTCAACAGTCAAAGCCTGGGCGTTGATCCCGTTGCGGCTGAGCTCATCAGCAATCGTGCGGGCTGCGATGGCCGCCTGCTTGTCGTTATTAGGCGCGGCAATGGTGAAGGGGCGCTCGTCGAACAGACCCCGGGCGTCGTCCGGCATCCGCTCCACAGGCTGCTCGCCCCATTCCGGAGGCGTGACAGCCCTCTTTCCGGAGACAATCTGCGCCACAGTGCCAGGCTTGATCGCTGACAATGCCGCGCGACGCACGGCCAGCTCGTTCATCCGCTCCGAATCGAGGTTGAGAGCGAAGTTCAGCTGGACCTTCCGATCCCGCTGCGTGCCACGGACATCCGGCACCTCGCCGAGAGTCAGCGCCGCCAGACCCGCTGGATAGGCGGCATACATCTGCAGCTGCCGCGAGCGCAGCATCTGGGCGCCTGTGTGCACATCCGGGACCGCCCGGAGGATCAGCTTATCGGTGGCGGCAGGGGCTGATCCCCAGTAGCGGTCGTTGCGCTGCAGTTCGATAACACCGCGGCCAGCATCGACCGAGTGAACCCGATAAGCTCCGCCCGAGGCGACCGACCGCTCGTCCATCATCGTGGCGAACTGCTGCCCCTCAGCCCGATAGATATGGCTCGGCAGCAGGTGCCGGAACAACTGCCGCCAACCTTCCTGTGGCTCGCTGAAACGCACGCGAACCTTCGAGCCTCCTTCGGAGACCTTGATCGCGGAGATCTTGCTGTACTGGGCCGCATTCTCCGCAATGCGCTGAGTGCGCAGCTCATCCCAGAGGTACTGGAAATCACTGCCGGAGATCGGGGTACCGTCGGACCACTGTGCGTGCGGACGCAGCGTGTAGGTCACCTCTGTCGGCGCCTCCGGGTTATCGGCATCCACCTTGACCAGGAGATCCTTATTCATCACCCAGCGGTTGCCAACACGGTTGAACGCCGACGGCAGCGTGAGGTCTGCGACCGCCATCGTGGATTGGCCCAGGTTGCCGACGATATGCGGGTTCAGATTGCCGTCGAATTCATCGACGCCGATATTGATCTCCCGCAGCTTCGAATCTGCGGTGTTCTCGTTCTTTTCCTCGTTGGAGTCCTTGGCCTTGGGCTTGGCCGGCTCCTCCACCGTGGGGGCATCGCCGGGGCGAGCCTGGCAGCCGGTCAGCACGAGGCTGAGTGCCACCGGGGTCGCTACGAGGGCAGCAAAAAAACGCTGACGGGGCTGCCGCTGATTAACTGCCAAGACCAACCTCCGTCAGCGCTGCTGCGCTCAATGACGCCCGTGCGGGTGGCACCCCGCCGCGGGCGAAACGCACCTTACTTATTACGTGCCTTCTCGCGGGACCGGGCGCGAGCACGCTCGGTTGCGTTGAGAACCAGCTTACGCACGCGAATCACGTCCGGCGCGACCTCGACGCACTCGTCGTAGCCACAAAATTCCATGGCCTCTTCGAGGCTCATCTCGTGGGCCTTCGCCAGGGTCACGGTCGTGTCCGCGGACGCGGCGCGCATGTTCGTCAGCTTCTTTTCCTTGGTGACGTTGACGTCCATATCCTCGTCGCGGTTGTTCGCGCCGACGACGACGCCCTCGTAGACCTCAGCGCCCGGCTCGACGAAGAACTGGCCGCGGTCGGCGAGGTTGATCAGCGCATAGGCGGTGACCTGACCGGTGCGGTCCGCAACCAGGGAGCCCGTTGGGCGACCCTTGATCTCGCCAGCCCAGGGCTGGTAGCCCGCAGAGTAGTGGTTGGCGATGCCGGTGCCGTGGGTCTCGGTCATGAAGACAGTACGGAAACCAATGAGGCCGCGGGCAGGCACGATGAAGTGCATGCGGATCCAGCCGGAGCCGGTGTTGTCCATGGACTCCATCCGACCCTTGCGGGCGGCCATCAGCTGGGTGATGTTGCCCAGGTATTCCTCTGGAGTGTCGATGGTGAGGTTCTCGTAGGGCTCCATGAGCTGCCCGTTCTCGGTGCGGGTCACGACCTGTGGCTTACCGACGGTGAGCTCGAAGCCTTCGCGGCGCATCGTCTCAACAAGGACGGACAGCGCCATCTCACCACGCCCCTGGACCTCCCAGGCGTCGGGGCGCTCGGTCGGCAGCACGCGGAGGGAGACGTTACCGATCAGCTCCTGATCGAGGCGGGCCTTCACCATGCGGGCCGTGAGCTTATCGCCGCCACCACGACCAGCCATCGGGGAGGTATTCACACCGATGGTCATGGAGATCGCAGGCTCATCCACGGCGATGCGTGGCAGCGGATTCGGGTGCTCCGGGTCGGCGAGGGTATCGCCGATCATGATGTCGTCGATGCCAGAAATCGCGGCGATGTCACCGGCGATGACCTCCTGGGCAGGAACGCGGGTCACGCCCACGGTGCGCAGGAGCTCGGCGATCTTGGCGGTCTTGACGTGCTGCTCGCCCTCCTCGTCATAGTGAATCCACGCGACCTGCTGGCCCTTGCGCAGCACACCGGAGTGGACGCGGACCAGGCCGATGCGCCCCAGGAAGGAGCTGGAGTCAAGGTTCGTGACGTGAGCCTGCAGCGGGCCTTCGATGTCAGCAGAAGGCTCCGGGAGGGTGTCGTACAGGACGTCGAAGAGCGGCTGCAGGTCCGGGGAATTCGGGACGTTGCCGTCGCCCGGGTTCTCGGTGGATGCCTTGCCCTCGCGGCCAGAGGTGTAGAGCACGGGCAGCTCCAGGAGGGACTCGGCAGCCTCCATGGCCTCCTCGTCCTCCAGGGTGGAGGCCAGCTCGAGGAGCAGGTCCTGTGCCTCTTCAACAACCTCGTCGATGCGGGCGTCTGGGCGGTCGGTCTTGTTCACGCAAATAATGACCGGCATCTTGGCAGCCAGCGCCTTGCCGAGCACGAAACGGGTCTGCGGCAGTGGCCCCTCGGAGGCGTCGACGAGCAGCACCACGCCGTCCACCATGGACAGGGCGCGCTCGACCTCGCCACCGAAGTCGGCGTGGCCCGGGGTGTCGATCACGTTGATGACGAGGTCGGCGCCGTCCTTACCGAGCCCCTTGCGGCGAATCGCGGTGTTCTTCGCAAGGATCGTGATGCCCTTTTCGCGCTCCAGGTCGCCGGAGTCCATGACACGGTCCTCGACTTCCGCGTGAGGGTCGAAGGCACCAGACTGGCGCAGCATGGCATCGACGAGAGTCGTCTTTCCGTGGTCGACGTGCGCGACGATGGCGACGTTTCGAAACTCGGTATGGGTCACTAGTTCAACGCTTCCTTAAAAATATTGACTATGAGTGATTGGCTACTCCTACGGTGCCAATGTTAGCGCCGCGGTTGACTCCACTATTTTTCCACATGCCTCGAAGTTTTTCTGCATGTGTTATCCCAGCCCGCGCTCGTCACCCCTGCACACTCCCCCGCTTCCAGGGCCTGGCGGCAGCCAGAAAAATTTTATCGTTTTCTCCAACTTTTCACGTCTTGCTGATATTGTGAACCAAACCAAACAATAACCGTGCAAGCGCTGACCACCCGCCGCCCGCGAGGCGGGGATGGGTAACACCAGGCTTGCCCGTCCGAAATATTTCGCAACCAGCACTGGAAGGCACCACCCGGTATGAACGTCAAGGCCACTTCCTCTCGCAAGCGCACATGGGGCCGCCGCGCCGCCACGACCCTCGCCGCGATGGCGCTCGGCGCCACGGCGGTCATCAGCCCTGCTCAGGCAGCTCCTGTCGGCTCCCTCGATCACCTCGGCCGTCCGGCACCGCACATCCTCAACCAGATTGAGCAGTTCGCCAACACCCCTGGCCTGCCGGATAAGGCCAAGTCCGCCCTGGAGTCCGTGGTCGGATTCTTCCGCGGCGATGGAGATAAGGATCCTGGCGTCTACCTGCCAAAGGGTGGCCCGGCATTCACCCAGTTCGCTTTCCCGAGCGTGTCCATGAAGTGCATCGGTGGCAAGGATAAGGCCGTCGGTACCGCCATGGCGGTTCCAGGCCCAGCTGCATTGCCGCTGCCCGGCGTGGCAGCTGGTGAGGTGAACTTCGTCTTCACCGCACTGGGCACGGGACCGGCAGCTAAGAAGCAGGCGATCCCCATGCGCGTCCACTGGGTAAACATCAACAACGGCCGCACTGGCAGCACCGTGCTGGGCAACAACGGCATCAACCCGAAGGGTCCGGGCACCGTCAATGGCGCCGCGAAGACCGGCTCCGGCACAGTTGTCGCTCTGCTCGAGGGTGGCGTGACCACGGTAGAGAAGAACTCCGGCCCGTCCAACTGTGGCTTCAGCCCGACTGTAGCGATGATCAACGTCCGCTAAAACAGTCGCGATGATCCTCACTGGCTAGCAACCGGCCCGTGGCCCCAGGGCCACGGGCGGGTGCCGCCGCGAACGTGCCTAAGCGGCCTCGCCTCCACTTTCCGTGGGGGCTATTTTTGTGAGCACTACACCCACCGCAGCTCCCAAAACCACACCGACCGCGAGGTTATTCGTGGCCAGGGTCGCCGTGAAGACGCACATCATCACTAGAGAGTGCTGCCAAGGCAACCGCAGCAGCCCCTTGGGACTCACGGTGTACCAGGAGATCGTCTTCAGAGAGACGATGACCATCACCGCGGCCAACGCCGCCATCGGGATGGCGGAGACGGCCTGATGCAGCGAGAGAATGAATAGCAGCAAGAATCCGCCTGCGGCGATCGATGAGAGGCGGGTGCGGGCGCGGGATTCCTCGACGTTGACCATCGTTTGGCCGATCATGCCGCAGCCACCCGTTCCGGCCAGCGCGCCGGCAGCAATGTTGGCCACCCCCTGGCCCCAGCTTTCCCGGGTCTTATTGGAGGAGGTCATGGTCATACCGTCGACCAGCTGACCCGTCATCACCGACTCCACGAGCCCAACAGCAGCGAAGCCCAGCGCATAGGGCAGCACGAGGAAGAAGGTCTCCCAGGTCCATGGGACATCCGGCATGCGCACCTCGGGCAGCCCTCCGGTGAGCCCACCCATGTCCCCCACGTTCGGCACCCGCCAGCCGAGGATCACCACCATCAGGGTCAGAATCGCGATGGCAATGAGAGGTGCAGGGATCGCGGCGGTGATCTTCGGGAAGATCAGAAGAGCGGCGATACCAATCGCGAAGAGCACCCACACCGGCCAGTCTGCGCCGATGATGTGCTCCAGCTGAGCGGTGAGAATCATGATGCCCAGGGCGTTGACGAATCCAGACATCACCTCGGGTGTGATGAAGCGCTGTAGCTTGGCCACACCCAACAGGCCGAAGATCACCTGGATAATTCCGGCCAGCACGACCGTCACGATGAGGTAGTCCGTACCGTGGCTTGCCACCAAGGGTGCGATGACCAGGGCGGTGGCACCGGCAGCGCCGGTAATCATCGCCGGGCGCCCACCCGTGAACGCGATGACGAAGCACAACACCACCGTCGAAAACAGCCCCACCGCGGGGCTCACCCCGGCGAGAATCGCGAAGCTGATGACTTCTGGAATCAACGCAAAGGAGGTGGCCAGGCCGGCCAGCACCTCGGTGCGAAATCTTTGTCGGCTACTGAAGGCTTCGCGGAAGGAGCCCACCACCGACTGGTACGGCGGCCCCTGGGGAACAGTACGTGGCATGCGTTTAAGCATAACGGGCAGCCAATATGTCCCCCAAGATCCCCTGGGAAGGCCTAGCTACTCCCGGGAGGCGTGTGAACGTCCTGCTGCGTGGCTCCATGCGCAGCGCTCTTCCGGGCTGCGCACAAAAGAAAACCCGCCCCGGGCGCTGTGCGGCGCTCCGGGACGGATCAGTGGGCTACGGCCCGTTGCGGTGTTAACCCAGAATCTGGCGGCCCATCACCATGCGGCAGATCTGGTTGGTGCCCTCGTAGATCTGGGTGATCTTGGCGTCGCGCATCATGCGCTCCACCGGGAAGTCACGGGTGAAGCCGTAACCACCGAGCAGCTGAACCGCGTCAACGGTGACCTCCATCGCGACGTCGGAGGCGAAGGCCTTGGAACCGGCGGCCATCAGGCCCAGTCGCTCCCCACCCTCGGCGACCCCGCGCTCCGCGTTGGACGCTGCGGTGTAGATCATCAGCCGGGCGGCGTCGATCTTCATCTTCATATCCGCAAGCATGAACTGGGTGTTCTGGAAGTCCGCGATGGCCTTCCCAAACTGCTTGCGTTCCTTGACATATGCCACGGCCTGGTCGAATGCGCCCTGGGCGATGCCGAGAGCCTGCGCGCCAATGGTCGGACGGGTGTGGTCCAGGGTTTGCAGGGCGGTCTTGAAGCCCGTCCCCTCCTCGCCGATCATGCGGGAAGCCGGCACGCGGCAGTCCTCGAAGTACAGCTCCGCGGTCGGGGAACCCTTGATGCCGAGCTTGTGCTCAAGGCCACCGACGCGGAATCCCGGATCGTCCTTGTGGACCATGAATGCAGAGATGCCCCGGGCCCCTGCCTCCGGATCAGTGACAGCCATGACGGTGTACCAGGAGGAGCGTCCACCGTTAGTGATGAAGCACTTTGAGCCATTAATGACCCACTCATCGCCGTCGCGCACGGCGCGGGTCTTCATCGCAGCAGCGTCGGAGCCAGCCTCGCGCTCGGTCAGCGCGTAGGAAGCAAGCTCACCGTTGGCGATATCCGGCAGCACTTCCTGCTTCAGCTCCTCGGAGCCGTTGAGGATCAGGCCCATCGTGCCGAGCTTGTTCACTGCCGGGATGAGGGAAGACGAGCCACAGACGCGGGCGATCTCCTCGATCACGATCACAGCAGCGAGGGAGTCCGCCCCCTGGCCACCGCACTCCTCCGGAACGTGGATCGCATTGAACCCGGATTCGTTCAGCGCCTTGAGGGCTTCCTCCGGGAAACGCTCATTTTCATCGACATCCTGCGCGTACGGGGCGATGTCGCGCTCCGCGAGTCCGCGGATGGCTTCGCGCAGCTCCTGGTACTCCTCTGGGAGTTTGAATGGTTCGAAGTCCGGGTTGAATCCCATAGGTGGCCTCCACAAATCGTGTTTAGGAACTGTGTTCTAGATAACTATCTGACACTGTAGCGCGCCATGGGATACCGGGACAGCATTGTCACGATTTCACAACTTTTAACCCTTCCGGTTCTCGGTTTTTCCGCAGCTCAGTTACGCTAAAATTCATGATTCAGTCCCAGCCACGCAGCGACGCCAACCCCGCATCCCAGCTAGGCCGCACGGGCACAAGCCCTTTGCTTACCACTACTACGCCGGACGCAACCACCTCCGGCTCCGCAGGCAAGCAAGCCTCCCGGTGGGCCCGGCGCACCGCTGCAGGGCTGGGTGCCGCAGCACTGGCACTGACCGCCGCCTGCAGCGGGGGATCCGACTCCCCCGAGGACGCCAAACCGCAGTCGCTGTCCTCACAGACGGATCGCGAATCCACCGCCACTGTCCCTTCCGAATCCACTGGCCTGGCGGCCGCCGATGACGAGCGCAAGCGCGACGGCCTGTGCGCCACCCCTGACCTGAAGATCGATACGGACAACATGCAGGGTGCGGCCGGCAGCACCCTGCTGGACATCGTATTCACGAACACTGGCGACGAGGACTGCTCGCTCGAGGGCTACCCCGGGGTAAGTCTGGTGACCGATAACAACGGCACCCAGCTCGGCGCCAGCGCCGAGCGCGAGGAATCCGGCGAGTCCGACAAGGTGACCCTCCAGCCGGGAGGCCGCGCGACCGCATCCGTCCGCATCACAAAGGTCGGGGCGCTGAATCCTGAGGAGTGCAGCCCGAAGGCCGCCGACGGAATCCGTGTCTACCCGCCGGAGGAGACCCGCTCCGCCTATATCGAGCTCAAGGGACTCGAGGGATGCACTGGGAAGGGTAAGTACATGTCCGTCCAGCCGGTGCGCGCCGCCCAGTAGCAGCTGAACAGGGGGTTCCATGGGCTCAGCGAGGTCGGTGCGGTTTGCCGCTTTCGCTATCATTCTCGCCGCCACCGCGCTCAGCGCATACCGGGTGGCTGGCCGAACCCTGTACTGGGATGACTTCCTGATACCCGCCACCTACGGTGCCCCGGAGCAGCTCTCGTTCACGGGGCTGTTCCTCCCCCACGACGGGCACCTCATGCCCGGCGCGATCGCCCTCCAACTAGCGGCCGACCGCACCGCCGCCCTGGAATGGTGGCTGCCGGCCACGCTGATCGTGGTCGGCACCTTTGTGTCTGCTGTGCTGTGGGCTGCCAGTGGGGTCGCTCGAGGTCGCCCGTTGGTGCTCGCCCTGCTGTGTTTCTCCCCATTCCTGGGGGTTGCGCTGGGCTGGTGGTCGGCGGCCATCAACGCGCTGGCCTGGCAAATCACCTGCGCTGTGGCGCTGTTGCTGCTGCGCCGAACGAGGCCGTCTTCTCGCGCTCGGCTTGCAGTGCGCGGTGCTGCTGTTGCTGCCGCTGTCTTCGCTGGGCTGCTATTCACGGAGAAGGCTCTCTCGATCCTTCCCCTGCTCACCGCATTGGCGCTGTTCTTCCCGTCCTTCCTCTATCCCCGGTGTCAGGACGTCGCGTCGCGACGCATGCGGGTCCTCACCCTTGCGCCTGGGTGGTTGGTCACCGCCGCGTGGGCGGTGCTCTATGTTGCGGTGACGCGGACTGCGCCGTCCACCGGGGAGGCGTCGGGGTCCGCGGTGTGGGGTGCGGTACCGCGGGCGCTGCGGGACGCAGTTCTCCCCGGGGTTCTCGGTGGGCCGTGGAGCTTTGAGCGTTGGGCGCCTGGTGGCAGCTTCGCCTCCCCCTCGGCTGCAGTGGGCTGGCTCGCTGCGGTCGGGGCCATCGTACTCGTGGCGGTGTGGCTTTTCCGGCATGGCCAGGGGCCCGTTGGCACTCGGCTGCGGGCCGGCGGGCTGGTGCTCTCCTTGGGTTACCTGGCGCTGGTTTTCCTCGCCCTAGCTCTGGCCCGCTCTGGCGCCAACACGGCGGACGTGATCACCGCCTCGCTGCATTATTACGCTGATGCCTTCACCGCGGCCGTCCTGTTGTGCACCGCGGCTGCCGTGCAGGCGAAGGCCCGAGCGCTCCCCGACCATCGGATCGCTGGCCACGCGGCGGCAGCTGATGGGGACCCGCGGACAAGCACCACGCGCCGTCATGGCACCAAGGGCAAGTCCCAGGCTCCGCATGCCCGCACTATCGTGCAGGCCGTCCTCGTCGTGGGATTCATCGCCTCCTCCACCGCCACGACCGTCAGCTACCTGGATAGCTGGCATGACGATGAGACCGCCGAGTGGCTGCGCACCGTCACGTCCAGCCTGCGGGCTGCGCCCGCCCCGCTTCTGCCGCAGCCCGTCCCGGCCATGATCGCGAACCGCTACGACGGCCCGCGGGTCGACATCGGCGAGGTCGCCCGCTCCCTGCCTGATTGGCCCGGCGTGTCAGCCGGGACGCCACGCCCCATGTTCCTTAATGACGAGGGGAAGCTGGTGGCCGCGGACGTCCTGAAACTCGCGGTCAACGAGCAACCAGGCGGCAAAAAATGCGGACAGCGGATCCCCCTCAACGAACCGACGCTGGTCAAGCTCAGCGCGCCGCTGAAGTTCGGCGAGTGGACCTGGGTGCTGAACACCACGGCGAGCACCCCCGTCACGCTGCGCATCCTGACCCCCAATGGGCTCGAAAGCTACGAGGATTCCCTGGCCCGCGCGCACCGGGTCGCGGTCCCCGCCGAACTGAACCAACAGCACGTGCGGGTCTCCGGGGGCGGAAACACGATCGAAGTTCTGGCGACCCCACAGCAGCGCTCCGCCCCCGCGAGCGGTAACTATGTGTGCCTGGGAGCAGGCGAAATCGGTCCGCTCCTCCCGGTAGAGCGCTCCGCGCACTAAACTTGAGCCTTCTTGGCAATCCGGGCGGGCGCGACTGCGCCCCGCCTCAGAACCGAAAGGCAACAACCGGACTATGGCAGGTGGACTCGCCGCCCTCTTGGATGACGTCGCGCTGATCGCGAAAAAGGCAGCGGCCACGGTGGATGACGTCGCTGCGGCCGCCGGGCGCACGAGCGCGAAGGCGGCGGGCGTGGTTGTCGACGACGCCGCGGTGACCCCAAAGTTCGTTCAGGGCGTGACCCCTGCCCGGGAGCTGCCGATCATCTTCCGCATCGGGCGCGGCTCGCTATTCAACAAGCTCGTGATCATCCTGCCGCTCGCGCTGCTGCTGAGCTGGCTCGCCCCGTGGGCGCTGATGCCCCTGTTGATGGTGGGCGGGTTCTACCTCTCCTTTGAGGGGGCGGAAAAGGTCGCCGAGAAGCTCGGAATCGTCGCGCATCACGACGCCGAGAGCGAAGAGGTCGTCGAGGAGGACGCGCTGGTCAAGCAGGCCACCCTCACGGACTTCATCCTCTCGGCGGAGATCATGGTCATCTCGCTGAACGAGGTGGCCACCGAGCCGTTCTTAAACCGCACCCTCATCCTCATCGTCGTCGCCTTGGCGATCACGCTCGGTGTCTACGGCTTCGTGGGCCTGCTGGTGAAGATCGACGATATCGGGTTGCGGCTCATCGCCACCAACAAGCCCGCGGTCGCCCGTTTCGGCCGGGGCTTGGTCACGGCGATGCCGAAGGTCCTGAACACCATCGCGGTGATCGGCACCTTCGCGATGCTGTGGGTGGGCGGCCACATCCTGCTCTCCGGCTTCGACGAGCTGGGCTGGCATTGGCCACACGAGGTCGCCGCGGCAGCCAGCGACGCAGTGGCCGGTTGGGGTGGTTTCGCCTCCTGGCTCGCGGAAACCCTGTGTAGCCTCGGATTTGGGCTGGTCGCCGGGTTCATCGTGCTTGGCATCGTCGTTGGGTGCAGGGCGATCGCGACGTCGATAAAGAAGAAGTAGGGAAAACATGCTGGATGCAAGAAACGTTGCCCTCGTTCTGGAGGGCGGTGGTATGCGCAATAGTTACACCGCGGCCTGCATCGATCAGCTGCTCGCCCATGGGGTGAAGTTCGGCTGGGTCGGCGGGGTGAGCGCGGGCGCCTCGCACACCGTGAACTTCCTCTCCGGCGACCGGCTGCGTGCCCGCGAGAGCTTCATCACCCTGCCTGCCCACCCCGCGGCGGGCGGGATGTCTTCCTTCATCCGGGGCAACGGCTATTTCAACTCGGACTTCATCTACGAGCAGGCCGCGCTGCCGAATGCATCCATCCCCTTCAATTTCGAAACCTTCTTCGCGGACGACACCCCCTTTTCGATCAGCGCGTTGCGGGCCGACACGGGAGAGACGGTCTCCTGGGGTCGCGGTGATCAGAAAGACGACGCGGACCTGATGCGGCAGGTGCGAGCCAGTTCCACGATCCCCGCCCTGATGCCAACGGCCTTCGTCGACGGGGTTCCCTACGTGGACGGTGCGCTGGGCGACACGGGTGGCCTCGTGCTGCCGAACGCGATCGAAGCCGGCTTCGATAAATTCCTCATTCTGGCGACGAAGCCCCGCAACTACACCCGCCCGGCGATGAACTCACCGCAGTTGGTGCGGCTGTTCAACCGCAAGTACCCGGCGGTGGCGGAGGCGGCGCTGACGAGGCACGAGCGCTATAACGCGGTGCGGGAGCAGATGACCGAGCTGGAACGCCAGGGTAAGGCCATGATCTTCTACCCGGAGAACATGATGGTCACCAGTACCGAGCGCAAGGTTCGCGCGCTGCGGCGCAACTACGCGTTGGGGATGCAGCAGACGATGCGCGAACTCCCCCGGTGGTTGGAGTTTCTGCGGGACTAGCCCCGCTGTGCAGGGATCACGGTATGAATTAGGACTAAACTCCAAGTCTCAGCTTTCAGTGAACCGGCATAACGGCAGTTCAGATAGGCTATCCTTGCTGACAAGGCACACATTAATAGGCGAATATGTGTGTATGCTTAAAAATCTCCAACGCTACTGGCTGGTCTACCTCGCGCTGGTCGTCCTGGCCACGACGGGTGCGCTCCGGCTGATGGAGCAGCCAGTCGCCGCACAGTGGCTCGCCTCAATCTTCATCGTGGCGGTGATCCTCTGGGTGGGTGCGGACATGATCCGCGACCTCCTGCGCGGGCACACCGGCCTGGATATCCTCGCCGTGGTGTCGATGACAGCCACCTTGCTGGTGGGAGAGTATGTTGCGGGCCTGATCATCGTCATCATGATCACCGGGGGCGAGGCCTTGGAGGACTCCGCTCAAGCCCGCGCGGAGCGCAACCTCACGACTCTTCTGAACCGCGCCCCGCAATACGCCCTTCGTCTGATTTCGGCGGACTCCGACGAGATCGAGGAGATCGCCGTGGCGGAGATCGCGGTCGGGGACTCCATCTTGGTTCGCCCCTCCGAGCAGATCCCAGTGGATGGCACGCTGCTCTCCGAGCATGCCAGCGTGGACGAGTCCGCACTGACCGGCGAGCCCCTCAGCGTGGATAAGGCCGCCGGCGACAAGCTGATGTCTGGTTCCCTGGCTGGCCAGGGCGCCCTTCGGCTGCGGGCGGGCCGCGTGGCCGCGGACTCGCAGTACCAGCGGATCATCGACCTGGTGGCCACGGATTTCGAAGAAATCGCCACGAATGGTGTGGCTGCCGAGGTCGGTCGGCACCAGGTGCGGGTCGGCAAGTTGAGCTTCATCCAACAGATCGACCCGGCGGCACAGGCCGCAGAGGTGCTCTCCGGGGAGACGGTGGCCTATGTCGCGATTGATGGCCGATTCGCAGGAGCACTGCACCTGGCAGACCAGGTGCGCCCGGAAGCGAGCGCATTGATTCGCTGGCTGCGCAGCCAGGGGGTGGACAAGTTCGCAATGCTCACCGGGGACGCAAAGCCCACGGCACAGGCCGTGGCCGAAAAACTGGGAATCAACGAGGTCCACGCGGGGCTGCTGCCGAAGGACAAGGTGGAGCTGGCGGGCAACCTCGCTCCCCACCCGACGATGATGGTCGGCGACGGCATCAATGACGCTCCGGTGCTCGCCGCCGCAGACGTCGGGGTCGCCCTCGGTGTGCGGGGAACGACGGCGGCTGGCGAGGCCGCGGACGCCGTCATCCTGAAGAACAGCCTCGCTCCCCTGGCCGAGGCGATCGCGATCGCTCGGCACACGCTGCGGACTGCTAAGACCGCAATCATCATTGGTATCGCGCTGTCGGTGGGTCTGATGTTGGTGGCCGCCTTCGGCTACATTCCGGCGGTTGCGGGTGCACTGCTCCAGGAAGTCGTGGACCTAGCAGCGATCCTGTACGCGCTGAGGGCGCTACAGGCGCCAGTGGCCAATCTCGAAGGTTCCGCACAGCGCTAGTCGCATCGCCAATTCTTCGCCTGCTCCCCATGCTGGGGCGCTGCGCACGCTCTGCAGGCTTCTGACCCGGCCGTTACAGTGGGACTCAAAGGGCACCACTGTGGCTGGTCGCCCCGGACCGGCAACCAGCCGCAACTGCCCCTATAAGAAACACAGAAACTTAGGTCTGAATTCAAGGAGCGATTGAAACCATGGCTATGACAGTTGGCGAAATGATGGTTACGGCCCTGGCCGAGCACGGGGTCTCCAAGGTCTGGGGCGTGGTGGGTGATGCCCTCAACCCCATCACGGACGCGATCCGGCGCGAGGATCGCATTGACTGGATCGGTGTGCGTCACGAGGAGGCCGGCGCCTTCGCGGCCTCTGCGCAGGCACAGCTCACCGGTGAACTCGGGGTGGTCATGGGCACCGTCGGCCCCGGCGCGATCCACCTGCTCAACGGGCTTTATGATGCTCAGAAGTCCCACGCGCCGGTGCTGGCCATCGTGGGCCAGGTCCCGCAGGCCTCCATCGGGACGAACTTCTTCCAGGAGGTCAACAACGACCGCCTCTTCGACGACGTCTCCGTCTTCACCGCGACGGTCACCACCGCCGAGCAGATGCCCTACCTTTTCGAGCAGGCCGTGAACGCCGCGATCGCGCAGAGCGGCGTGGCAGTGTTGAGCATTCCCGCCGATGTGGGCGGCCTGACTCTGCCCAAGGAGGCCACCATCCCACGCTTCGCGCCAAAGCCCACGGGGTCTACCCCGTCGGCTGATCGGATCGGCGAGGCAGTCAACGCGTTGCAGTCGGCGGAGAAGGTCTCGCTGCTGGTCGGCCGCGGGGCGCAGAACTCCCGTGAGGAGCTACTGGAGCTGGCAGAGATCTTGGACTCCCCGATGGTGCTGACACTTAAGGGCAAGGAGTTCCTGGAGGATGAGAACCCGTGGCAGTTGGGTCAATCAGGGCTGATTGGTAACCCGGCGGCGATTAAGGCCATGGAGGAATCCGACACGATCTTCATGATCGGCACGGACTTCCCCTACCGGGAGTGGATCCCCTCCGGCAAGCAGATGATCCAGCTGGATATCAACGCCAGCCACATCGGTCGCCGCGCCCAGATCGACGTCGCCCTGGTCGGTGACGCCACCGAAAGCCTCCGCCTGCTGATCGGCGCGCTGCGCAGCGCCGGCGTCGAAAAGGATGCGAAGGACTGGGCAGAAGGGCTGCGTAAGCGCTACGAGCGCTGGCTGGACGGGCAGAAGAAGCTCGCTAACCCGCACTTCGATGAAACGCTGCTCGGCAAACTGCGTTCGCTGGGCGATAACCCCAGCAAGCGGATCCGCCCGGAGGGTGTGGCCACCGCGCTGGACGAGGTCTGCGCCGACGATGCGATCTTCACCTCGGATACCGGAATGTCGACGGTGTGGCCCTCCCGGCTGCTGCCGATGCGTGGCACCCGGCGCCTGATCGGCTCCTATAACTTGGGTTCGATGGCCAACGCCTTGCCGATGGCGCTGGGCGCGCAGGCAGAGTACCCGGATCGCCAGGTCGTGGCCATGGCCGGCGATGGTGGGCTCATGATGTTGGCGGGCGATCTGCGCACCGCGGTGACCTACGATTTGCCTATCACCGTCGTGGTTTTCAACAACACGAAACTCGGCATGGTGAAGCTGGAAATGGAACAGGTCGGCCTTCCGGAGTACGGTACTGATTTGGATAATCCAGACTTCGCTGAACTTGGCCGTGCCATGGGCCTGGAGGCGGTGCAGGTCTCCGAGCCAGAGGAACTGGCCGAAGCCCTGCGCACTGCGGTGCACTCCCCCAAGCCCTACCTGGTCGAAGTTCTCACCAACCCCGACGAGGTGTCGGTGCCGGGCGAAATCGAACCCTCCCAGGTTTATGGTTTCGCCCGGGCGAAGGCGCTAGAGCTCCTTCCGGATGTGAACTTCCGGAAGTAGCGGGAAGCACCTTCAAGGGAAAAGTTAAGAATGAGAAGCATCAAAATTGGGTTGGCGCTCGTCGGGCTACTGGTCGGCGCTGGCTTCGCAACCGGCAAGGAAGTTACCCAGTACTTCGTCAGCTTCGGCACGATGGGTGTGTGGGGTGTGCTCGTCGCAGCCATCACCACCGCCGGTGCCGCGATCGTGGCGATGACGGCGGGAAGTTTCTTCCTCGCCGAGGAGCACTCCTCCGTATTCAACCGCATCTCGCACCCGATCATCTCCAAGGTGATGGATGCGGGAGCGACCGTCACCCAATTCGCGATTGGCTTCATCATGATCGCCGGCGCCGGGGCCGTCGTCGAGCAGCAATGGGGCATTCAGCCCTGGATCGGCGCCCTGAGCCTGACGATCATCATCGCCCTGGTGGGTTTGTTAGACGTGGACCGCGTCTCGACGATCATCGGCGGAGCGACGCCGCTGATCGTCGTGGTGATCCTCATCGTCTTCGTGTGGGTGCTGCTGAATAAACCGGACGGCTCTTTCACGGAGCTGGCTGCCATCGGAGCACAAAACGAGTCCCCAGTGCGGCCATGGTGGCTCTCCGCCCTGAACTACACGGGCATGACGCTAGCCACCGGCATCAGCATGATCCTGGTCATCGGTGGCGATAGCGCCAACATGCAGAACGCGATCCGCGGTGGCCTGCTGGGTGGGCTGATCTACAGCACCATGGTGGTCATCGAGGTCATCATGCTGCTGCTGGCCGCCCCACTGGTCCTCGGCTCCGACGTCCCGATCCTCGCACTGACGACGCACATCACACCGTGGTTCAGCCACTTCGCCAGCGTGGTCGTAGTGTTCATGGTTTTCAACACAGCGCTGGGCATGTTCTATGCCCTGGGACGCCGCCTGACCGCCAAGAAGCCGGAGGCCTACCGCCCGGTGTACCTGCTGGGTGTGCTGGTCGGCTTCGGCGTGAGCTTCGTGGGCTTCGGCGACCTGGTCAACATCGTCTTCCCGATCCTGGGCTGGATCGGCATGGTCATCGTGGGCGCGTTGATCCTGTGGCGCTTCAAGACGGCCAGCCGCATCGAGGCAGAGGGCAAGGCCCGCTCCCGCATCTGGAAGTTCGCCACGGCTCCGGCCAAGGCCTCGACCCGCGACCTGCGCCGCATCGCAACACTGATCCGCGGTACCGCGCCGGAGAATGAGCGCTTCCGTGAGAAGCTGCAGGATGAGCTGGAGCAGCAGCACGAGGGCGAATACGAGGACTCCCCGGAGGCTGCCCAGCACCAGGAGATGCTCGACAAGCTCGAGCAGATCGACGAGCAGCACCGCGCCAAGGAGAACTCCGCTGCGGATCAGACCACGGGCGCTGCAGCGTACGCGCCGAAGCAGAGCTAGGACCAGCGTGGGCGCGGCGGCTGCCAGCCTTCGAAGCGCTCCAAGGTCTCGGCCGCGCCCTCGGTGAGGATCAGCGAATCAAAATCCGCCGCGCGGATGAAGCCCTCGCCGGCCATCGCGGCCAGCCCCGTGACCAGCGGCTGCCAGAACCGGGAGTTACACAACGCCACTGGCTTGCCGTGGGTGCCTAGCTGGAGGCCGCTCCACACCTCGAAGACCTCGTCGAGGGTGCCCACCCCACCCGGTAGCGCGACGAAGCCGTCTGCCAGGTCGGTCATTACTTGCTTGCGCTCGGCCATGGAGTCCACCACCAGCAGCGCGGAAAGCCCGGGGTGAGCGATCTCCTCATCCACCAGGTGCCGCGGCATCACGCCGACCACATGCCCGCCGTTTTCTAGGACGCCGTCGGCGATCTCCCCCATCAGCCCGACGTGGCCGCCGCCGTAGACCAAGGTGATGTCGCGGTCCGCCAGCTGCTGGCCGAACTCGCGGGCCTGTGCCACGTACTTCTCCCCCATGCCGGTCTTCGCACCGGTGAACACGGTCAGCGAATTGATCCTGCGCTTCAGCGCAGGCCCGATGCGCTGGGCCAGCAGCGGGGCGAGCTGTTCATCCAGCTCCTCGGGTGTGGTGATGTCCAGCCACCGGGTCTCCGCGATCTCTGCTTGGCCACCGGCCACCTGCCCCAGCGCCTCGTTGTACGGGTGGGTGTACACGGTGCTGCGCACCTTAAAACCCTCCTCGTTGGCAGCCTGCGCGCTGAAGATGCCTAGGAAGCTCAGGTCTTCCTCCTTGAGCTCCACCCCGATCTCCTCGGCGGCCTCCCGCGTGGCAGCCTGCGCACTGGACTCCCCGGCTTCCGGCTTGCCGCCGGGCAGCTGGAAGTAGGGCGAGCCCTCCTTGCGCACACAGAGCACCCGGCCCTGGGGGTCCTGGATCACGGTGGCGCTGACGGTGATGAGTCTTTCGGATTCAGTGCTGCTCACGGGGTCCTTTCGGTGGGGATTGGCGTCTAAAAAGGGCTCGAAACAGGCCCTGGAAAAGAACGGGAAGGGAAGGTTCACGATAACAAGACGGCAAAAGCGCCCGACCGGTAGGCCGGGCGCTTTGTCTTGAGCGCGAAGCGTGCTTTCTAGTCGACGTCGTCCGCCTGGGTCTGGTGGACGGTGCCATGCGCGTGGTGCGGCGGTGCGTAGATGCTGTAGAGCTTCATCGGCTCATCACCAATGTTGATGATGTTGTGCCAGGTCCCCTTCGGAACGATGACTGCCCAGTCGGCGGAGACCTCCTCGGTGAAGGTCACCTCATCCTTGGACGGGCCCATCTCGACGCGGCCGCGGCCGGACTCGAGGCGCAGGAACTGGTCCTCCTTGGTGTGAACCTCGTGTCCGACGTCCCCGCCCACCGGGATGCTCATCACGGTGACCTGGAACTGTTCCCCGGTCCACAGCGCGGTGCGGAAAGTCTCGTTATCGAGGGTTTCCTTCTCGATATCGACGACGAACGGCTTCGGTCCCTGATCGCGTGTCTCTGCCATGTCTACTCCTTGTCCTTGAGATTTTTCGGTTTAGCCGGCTTCGGCTGAGCCAACGTATTTCCGCGGTTAAACGGCTATACCTCAAGTGTAGGCGCGATCATGCAGGCCCGCCGGGTGAAAAGGCAGGCCGGTAGGCAGGTCTTAGGACTCGCGGCGGCGCAGCAGCAGCCAGGCGCCAGCCGCAACAAGGACGACGACGCCTGCGCCGATGCCGACGTTGCGGGCCGTGTTTCCGGAGTCCTCCGAGGACGCCGCGGCTGCAGGTTCGCTGGAATCTTCCTTCTGGTCGCCGCTCTTCGCATCACCGCCGCCGATGATCCCGCGGATCCAGTCGGCCTGCTCTGCCACTGGTGCGACAGAGACAGCAGCGTTCGACTTCATCTCCTCCTCCGTCGGGTTCTCCGGGTCCTCGAACAGACCTGCGGACATGATGCCGGCAACCTTGCCGTCAGCAAAGATCGCACCACCGGAGTCGCCCGGCTGGATGCGCGCACCGTCCTTCAGGGCAACGTCGAGGGCCTTCGGAGCCTCGTAGAGCGCGAGCGGCGAGTCACCGCGGACCTTTGCCTTGGCGGACGGCAGCTTGGTGGAACCACCGGAGCCATCGGAAGACCAGCCGTAAATGTTGACGTCCCCGGTGGGCACCTCATCCGCGACCTCAGCGAAGGTCTCCAGGTTGATCTCCTGCTCAGTGTGGAGCAGGGCGATGTCCCCGCGTGGGGCGGCCTCGTGACGGTCCACCTTGTACACCCGCTGGTCGTCGCCCTGGCCGATGCGCACCGAACCGCCCGGCTTGGCGGCTGCGTCGATGCAGTGGCGGGCGGTGATCACCCAGTGGGGGTCGATGGCGGTGCCGGTGCACACGCCCTCTTCAGGGTCAGAATCATCAACGCGGACGGAGACGACCGGCTTTGCCTCTTCGGTGTCCCCGGCGAAGGTCTTGCTCTCCATGGCACCGGCTGGTGCGATGGCGAGTGCTCCTGCTGCGACCACCCCGGCGGCCACGCTAGCTGCGAACTTCTTCATTTTTATCCTTTCCAAACACCGCGGTGATGCGGCGAAGCAGAGTTTCCAGCGGCCCACGGTCACACACCGCGAGCCACGCATAAGAGATGAGGATGGCGCCGCCCAAGCTGATCCAGAAGCCGAACCACTCCGGTGCCAGCCGATCCGCCGTGAGCACGTGGATGCAGTAGATCGTGAGCGGCATACGGCCCAGCGGTGCGAGCCAGCCGATCCAGCGCTGCAGCAGGCAGCACAACGAGCAGATGCCCACCGACGCCCCGATGCTTCCGATGATGTCGCCCAGTCCACCGGTATGGCCGCCGACGTCGAAAAACTCAGGCAGCATGGTGTACCAGCGAAGCGCGAGGTCCACGGCGAAGAGCCCCAGGCCGACAACGAGGCCGAGCCAGAGCAGCTTCGGGCTGAGCATGTGCCGCCGGAAGAGCATCCCGGCGATCATCAGCGCTCCCCACGTCAACGGCGAGTAGGGCCAGAAAGCGGGAATAAGCACCGTCGCGGTGGACGCCAGCACCGCCGATCCAAAGGTCAGCACGCAGGCCAGCCACAGGAGGACGGGCGAGCTCCAGCGCGGCGCCCAGGCGAGCAACGCCATGCAGAGTCCGATGGTTCCGAGCACCACGAACACCTGCCCGGTGAACGGGGCGAGCGTGAAGTGCAGAGCAATCAGGCATAGTCCACGCACGATGAGTTGCGCGGGGCGCGCCCGCATGTAACCCATCGACACCCCGGAAATGAAAGCGAAGAGTGCTGCCGGGAAGCCGTAGAACACCTGGACAGCCACGCCATCCAGGTAGGTCAGGTGGGCGACCATCATGCCGACGAGCGCAACGGCGCGCGCGACGTCGATACCAACGTTTCGGTTCTGCATAGCTGGGACGGTACGCAGGCCGATGTTGCGGGGACGTTAACGCGGGCACAACACCCGTGCCGTTACGATCGATGCCATGACAATCCACGTTCTCGTCGTCGACGACGAAAGCTACCTCGCCGACGCCATTTGCACCGCACTGAACAGCGCAAACATGCAGGCCACTGCTGTCTACGACGGTGCCACCGCGCGCTCATCGATCGACGATACCCGGCCCGACGTCGTCGTCCTGGACCGCGACCTTCCAGGCATCCACGGCGACGACATCTGCCGCTGGGTGGTCGATACCCACCCGGCGACGAGGGTCATCATGCTGACCGCCTCGGGGGCGCTCGACGACCGCCTGGCTGGGTTCGACCTCGGAGCGGATGATTACCTGCCCAAGCCCTTCGAGGTCCCGGAGCTCATCGCGCGGGTCAATGCGCTAGCCAAGCGCAACCTGCCGGTGCGCGGCGAGGTCTACCGGTGCGGCGACGTGCGGCTGGACACCTTCCGCCGCGAGGTCACCCGGGGTGGAGTGGCGGTGCCCTTGAGCCCGAAGGAGTTTGCCGTGCTGGAGGTCCTCATGGAGGCAGCCGGTGGGGTGATTTCCGCCGAGGATCTGCTCGCGGAGGCGTGGGACGAGAATGCCGATCCCTTCACGAATTCCCCGCGCGTAACGGTCTCCCATCTGCGCAAGAAGCTGGGCGAGCCGCGGATCGTGCATACCGTGGCAGGCGCCGGTTACTACGTGGCGGAGGTGCCGCGATGAAGTTGAGCTTGCGGGCACGGATCACCGTGATGTTCTTAGGCACCGTCCTGGGCGTGGGGTTGGCGCTGATTGGCCTGGTGTACGCCTATTTGAAGCTCACGCCGGTGCCTTTCATGGCCCAGATCCCAACCCCGGATGAGGGGCTGGTCATCGATGGGGCGGTGCCGATTGCCGATGAGGTTCTGCGCCGCGTGCTGGTGGTCTCCCTGACCGTATTGGCGCTGCTCACCGCGGTCGCTGGGGTGATCGGTTGGTTCGTGGCTGGGCTCGTGATTAAGCCGCTTCGGGATTTTGCGCACGACGCCGCGACCGTCACCCGGGGTGACTTGAGTGCCCGCATCAGCCACCAGGGCCCTGATGACGAGGTGGGCGAGTTGGCGGATGCGCTGAACGCGATGCTCGACGAGCTGGCGGATGCCCTCGAGCGGCAACGCCGCTTCGCGTCGAACGCCTCCCACGAGCTGAAGACTCCGATCGCGACGATCCAGACGATGGCTGATGTGGCCCTGGCCAGTGGCGATGAGCAGGTGCTGCGGGACACCTTGGGGCGGGTGCGCGAGGTCAATGCACGGGCCGCCGATACCGTGGCTTCGTTGCTACAGCTGGCGAACGTGGACGTCCGGGATCGCCAGGAGCTGGATTTGGCCGCGCTATGCCGTGATATCGGTCGTGGGCAGAGCGTGCCGGTGGCGGCGGAAGCGCTCACGGTGGCCGCCTCCCCCACCCTGGTGCGTCAGGCGGTGGAGAACATGGTGCGCAACGGGCTCACCCACGGCGAGGATCCGTCCGTGACGGTGGCACAGGTGGGTCGGAACGCGGAGATCACCGTGGAGTCAGGTGGGCCGCAGCTGGACGCGGCGGAGGTTCGCACGTGGGTGGAGCCCTTCGCCCGGGCGCAGCGGACCTCGGGGGCCGGTCAGGGCCTGGGGCTGGCGATCGTCGACGCAATTGCTAAGGCCCACGGCGGTTCGGTGGAACTGACTCCGCGGGCTGAAGGTGGGCTCGCCGTGACGCTGCGGCTGCCTGCTTAGAGGGTGAGCGCAGCTCCGGAGTGCCTCTTAGGCTTCGAGCACGTAACGCAGGATCTCCACGACCTGGTCGGTGGTGGTGCACCACGCCTGCGCGGCGGCATCGACTTCCTTGAGCGGGTGGACGATGTCCTCGCCATGCAGCGTGACATAAGGCTTGTCCAGTGCCGCGCAGTAGCCCGCGTCGAAGGCGGCGTTCCACTGCTTGTACTGATCCCCGAAGCGGACGACGACCATGTCGGCCTTCTCGATCAGGGTGCGGGTGCGGATGGAGTTGACCTTCGAGGACTGGTGATCGCGCCAAAAGCCCGCGGGTGCTTCTCCGAGGTGGTCGCCGGCGGCGTCGCTGGCAGGGTGATCGGTCACCGGCGCGGTGAAGACGACGTCGAGCCCGGCGGCCTCCGCGCCGCGCTGGATCTCTTCGCGCCAGTCGGTGTGGATCTCGCCGGACAGGTACACGTTGAAGCTCAAGGCGGGTTAAGTAGCAAAAAGTGTGTCTGATTTTCAGCCTATCTGCTGGTCAGGCCGCATAAAACGGGCTTAAATAAGG